>JAIVJN010000493.1 GCA_020200025.1 Acidobacteriota bacterium
CATCTGGCGCGACGCCCTACGTATCGCCCACGATTTCCCCTTGACAGGTACGGGATTGAACACCTATGAGCGCGCTGCAGCCGTCTACCGCACGACGAGCTACCGGCATCAAGCCGCGCACAACGACTATCTCGAGATTGCCTCCGATGGCGGGCTGCTGCTCGTCATCCCCGCGCTGGCCTTGGCCGTTGCATTCGTCAAAACTGTGCTGCGACGGTTTCGCGAGAATGCCGGCAATGCCGTCGCGTTTTGGCAGCGGGCGGGCGCTGTCGTCGGATTGCTGGGCATTGCCTGTCAAGAGCTCTTCGAGTTCAGTTTGCAGATACCAGGTGTGACCGCGCTGTTCGTTGTTCTGTGTGCGATTGCCGTGCACCGGGTTGCCCGCGACCCGGTCAAGGCGCAGCTTGCCAGCGCCGCCACGCTCCTTCCTGCTGACGCGCCCCCAGGGGAGCGGATCCGGGAACGGGATGGAGTGACCAACGGCGTTGGACCATGGCCTCAGGGCCGTTCCTCCGGCTTTACGTTTCGAAGCGACGTCCCACTGATGGCTTCATCAACCCACTGATGGCTTCATCAACGTCACGAAAGCTCCGTCAGATGGTGCAACAAACCGAGGTCGCGATGCCGACGCCCGATCGCGCGGCGCGCGCCCAGGGTCTTCCTCTGTCGTTCACCCAAGAGCGGTTGTGGCTACTCGACCAGTGGCAGCCGGCGGGCGCGACCTATCACCGCGTCACCGCTCTTCGATTGAGCGGTCCTCTGAATCGCGAGGCACTGGCCTGGAGCTTGAGCGAGTTGACCGACCGCCACGAAGCGTGGCGAACGACGATCGATGAGCAGAACGGTCAGCCCCGGCAACGCGTGGCGCCGGCATTGGCGCTCGAGCTGACCCAACTCGAGGTTGACGAAAGCCTGCTGGAAGGCATGCTCAAAGCCGACGCGCAAAGGCCATTCGATCTGCGGCGCGGACCGTTGGTGCGTCTCACGCTGCTGCGGCTTGGCGCCGACGATCACGTCCTTCTGGTCGTGGCCCACGAGATCGTCAGTGACGGGCACTCAAGCCATGTGCTCGTCGACGAGTTGATCCGACTCTATGGCGCGCGCCTCGCCGGGCAGCCTTCGCCCCTCGGCCCCCTGCCCCTGCAGTTGGCCGACTATGCGCTGCGACAGCGGGAGCATCTGCAAGGATCCCGCTTCGACCGTCATCTGACGTACTGGACCGAGCGTTTGCAAGGCGCAGCCGCCCTGCTGGAGCTTCCGACCGACCGGCCGCGGCAGGCGATCCAAACCACGCACGGGGCACGCGGCCGACTCGAGCTCGCCGTATCCCTGAAGTCGGGACTCGAGGAGCTGAGTCGCGCACTGGACGTGACGCTCTTCATGACAGTCCTCGCGGGATTCCAGGCGGTGCTCGCACGCTACACCGAGCAAACCGATCTGGTCATCGGCATCGAGAATCCCGCGCGAACCGAGGCGGGCACCGAGCACCTGATCGGATGTCTCGCCGACACGATGGTTGTGCGGAGCGATCTGTCCGGCGACCCCAGCTTTCGCGAGCTCGTCCATCGGGTGAACGACGCCGTGCGGCAGAGCGAGACACATGCCGAGGTGCCGTTCGCGCGGCTCGTGGAAGCCGTGCAGCCCACGCGCAATCTCAGTTACACCCCGATCTTCCAAGTGCTTGTAGCGCAGAGGACAGCAAGCGAGCCCACGACCGTAGGCGGTGTGACGTTCGAGCCGATCGACGTCGACAACGGCACGTCGCGCTACGACCTCACCCTGAATCTGGTGGAGGCAAGGCACGGCCTCGCGTGGGTGCTCGAGTACAACACGGACCTGTTCGACGGGGCGACGGCGGGGCGGCTGCTGGGGCATCTGGAGACGCT
>JAIVJN010000299.1:0-7311 GCA_020200025.1 Acidobacteriota bacterium
GTCTACGTCTTCTTCGAAGTCACGCCGCGGGTCGCCGGCTACGATCCCGGCGTGAATCAGGTGAGCTTCGGCATCGAAAAACGCGCTGGGGGCCATCTGTTCCAACTGAACTTCTCGAATGGCATCGGCACGACGCTGGCGCAGATTGCCAGGGGCGGCGGCAACAACGACGACTGGTATATCGGCTTCAATATCTCGCGGAAGTTCTTTTGAACGCGGACGAAGCAATCGCTCGGGCCGGTTGCGTAGGGATGGCATATGCGTAGACGGCTCTCCGGACTCTCGAAGCTGACGCTGGCACTCGCCCTGGTGACGGCCGCCAGCTGCGGCGGCGGCGGCAACGACTCGCCCACCTCACCAACGCCGACGCCGACGCCAACCCCGACGGGCGACGGGAGCGGAACCACCATCACCATCACGTCGAGCGGCGTCAGCCCGAAGACGCTCACGGTCTCGCCCGGTTCCCGGGTGACATTCGTCAACAACGACGTCCGCCAGCACGACATATTCTCCGATCCCCACCCGACTCACGGCAGCTGCCCCGCCATCGATCAGGTCGGCTTCATCGCCCAGGGTCAGTCGAAGGTGAGCGGCAACTTGACCACCGTCGGTTCGTGCACGTACCACGACCACGATCTGCCGAACAACACGGCGCTGCAGGGTACGATCCGGGTTCAGTGAAAACGAAACCCGGGCTTGATTTTCGCGACCCGTTCGAAAATCAAACCCGGTTTCGTTTTTCGCCGTCAGTACTCGTACACGCCCTTCCCGACTTTCCTTCCCAGCCTGCCCGCCTTCACGTACTGCTCGAGCAGCGGGCAGGGGCGGAACTTCTCGCCGAGCGTCCGATGCAGGTACTGCAGGATGCTGAGGCGCGTGTCCAACCCTACCAGGTCGACGAGCTCGAAGGGGCCCATCGGATGGTTCAGGCCAAGCTTCAGGGCTTTGTCGATGTCATGCGCCGAGGCCACGCTTTCCTGCAGCATATAGAACGCCTCGTTGCCGATCATCGCGTTGATGCGGCTCGTGATGAATCCTGGTGACTCGCGAATCAGCACCGTCTCCTTGCCCATCTGCCGCGCCACACTCTCGAAGGTCTCGATGGTCTCCGGCGTCGTTTCCAGGGCGCGGACGATCTCGATGAGCTTCATCTTGTGGACAGGATTGAAGAAGTGCATGCCGCCGACGCGCCCGGGATTCTGCAGCACGGCCGCCATCTCGGTGATGCTGAGGGCCGACGTGTTGGATGCGATGACGGCCGCTGCCGGCGCGAGCTGTTCGAGGTCGCCGAGCAGTTGCAGCTTGAGGTCGATCTTCTCGGGCGCCGCCTCGATGACCAGGTCGGCGTGCGCCACCGCGGTCGCGAGATCGGCCGTGGTGGTGAGACGCTCGAACATGGCGTGCGCATTCGCCGCGCTGACCTTTCCGAGCTCCACCCCTTTCTTCACGATGCCGTCGACAACGCCGCGCGCCGTGGAGAGCTGCCCTTCGGAGACGTCGAAGAGCACGGTGGTGTAGCCGGCCGCCATGGCGGCATGGGCGATGCCGTGCCCCATCGTTCCGGCCCCGAGCACGGCGATCGTCTTCACCATCGGCGCCTCTCACGAAAACAACACGAAGACCACGAAGGGCACGAAGAGTAGAAACAAAAGTGTTGGGTCGTGGCTTTCGTGATCAACGCAACCGGGTTGCTCTCACAATTCACGAGAGCAACCCGGCTGCGTTGTACGGTCATCTCCCGCTGAACTGCGGCTTTCGCTTCTCTAGATTGGCCTGCAGGCCTTCCTTCGCGTCGTCGCTCTCGAAGAGGCGCTGCTGCAGCTCGCGCTCGAGCGCAAGGCCCTCACCGAACGCCATCTCCAGACCTGATTGCACGGCGCGCTTGATGTGGCCAACCGCCTTGCTTGCACGGTTGGGAGGGGTGAACTGTCTCGCGTAATCGAGAGCGGCGTCCTTGAAGCTCGTTCCGGCGAGCTCCGCGTCGTTCCAGACGTGGCTCACCAGCCCGAGATCCTTCGCGTCATCGAAGGTGAAGAGCGCCCCGGTGGCGAGGATCTCGATCGCCCTCGCCTTTCCGACCAAGCGCGCGAGACGCTGGGTGCCGCCCGTGCCCGGCAACACGCCGAGCGCGACTTCCGGCAAGCCGATCTTGCCCGCTCCCTGACGCGCCACGCGGAGGTCAGCCGCC
This sequence comes from Acidobacteriota bacterium, assembly GCA_020200025.1. GTDB lineage: Bacteria > Acidobacteriota > Vicinamibacteria > Vicinamibacterales > UBA2999 > JAIVJN01. Next base: position 2,189 of record JAIVJN010000299.1, read on the forward strand.
ATCGCAACCTCGAGCCCTCCGCCCACGGTATGGCCGTTCAGCGCAGCGATCACGAGCTTGGGGGTCTGCTCGAGACGGTTCAGGGTTTCGTTGGCATGAAGACAGAAGTAGTACTTGAACGAGGGCGTCGCCTCGGTCAGCATGCCGATGTTCGCACCCGCACAGAAGAACCTGTCACCCGCTCCCGTGACGACGATGACGTGGACGGTATCGTCCATGCGCGCAGCCAGGATGCAATCGTCCAGCTCCCGCAGCATCTCGTATGAGTACGTATTGGCCGGCGGATCGTTGAGCTCGACGACAGCGATTCCGTCGGCGACGCTGTAGCGAAGCTTGGCGTAGACCATGGGCACGATCGGGCAGCACTACTCCTCGGTCCGGACGTATTCGAAGTCGACCGGTTGCCGATTCACGCCTCGCGGCGGCGGTGCGATGTAGTTGGCAAACTTGCCTGGCTCGTATACGGGCGTCGCTTGGATGCTCCGCAAATAGTCTTTGTCGGCGGCACAGGGCAGCCACTCGTCCTTGCGGCGCTCCCAATCCGCGGCGCTGAGGGTGCGGCCTTCGGGATCGAAATGTCGGCCAGCGAACACCCCGACCTTTCGATTGAACTTGCGCGACGGCAGGTAGATACGGTCCGACATGCCGTGCGCCTCGAGAACGCGCTTGTTCCAGCGATCGACGCCAGCCTGACAGTCGCCCACGTACCAATCACGCAGCACCTCGTTCAAGGCATTACGCATCGGCACTTCCTGCCGGATGGTGCGTCCACTCTCGTCGAGCATGTCGAGAAGATACATGTCGGCACCCAGGACGTGGTCGTCCTCGTACTTGTCTTCCTCGGCCCGCCCCTTTAGCCCGTTGGCGAAGTAGCTGGCCGCGTTGCTCGACACCTCGCTTCCGTGCAGGTCGAGGCTCAGGCTGAACCAGAAGTTGACGAACTTCTGGATGAGCGGGATGTCGATGCCGCCCATCTTACGGACGTCGCCGGAATAGCCGGCTTCCCTGGTCAGTTGACAGGAACGCTCGAGGATGCGGGCGATGCCCGATTCCCCCACGAACATGTGGTGGGCCTCTTCGGTCAGCATGAAACGCGTGGTCCGCGACAACGGATCGAGTGAGCTCTCCGAGAGCGATAGCAACTGCGACTTGCCGTCACGATCCGTGAACATGGTGAAGGCGAAGAAATCGAGCCAGGTGTCGATTGGCTCGTTGAAGGCTTCGAGCATCCGCGGGGTGTCGTCGTTGCCACTGCGGCGCTCGAGCAGCGCCTCGGCCTCGTCGCGGCCGTCACGCCCGAAGTAGGAGTGCAGCAGATAGACCATCGCCCACAGATGACGCCCCTCTTCCACGTTGACCTGGAACAGGTTGCGCAGGTCGTAGAGGCTCGGACAATGCTGCCCGAGACTCCGCTGCTGTTCAACGCTCGCCGGCTCGGTATCGCCCTGTACCACGATGAGACGACGGAGCTGGTTGCGAAACTCGCCCGGCACTTCCTGCCAGACCGGCCTGCCTTTGAAGTCGCCGAAGTTGATGCGGCGATCGGCGGTCGGCTCGGCGAGGAAAATGCCCCAGCGATACTCCGGCAGCTTCACGTAATCGAAGTGGGCCCATCCGGCGGCGTCGACAGAAGTGGCGGTGCGGAGATACACCTGGTGGTGATTCTGGAATCCTTGCGGTCCCATGTCGCGCCACCAGTCCAGGTAGCGCGGCTGCCAGTGCTCGAGGGCGCGTTGCAGCCGCTTGTTGCCGGAAAGATCAATGTTGTTGGGAATGCGATCGGCAGAAATCATTACGTCCGCCTCCAGTCGAATGATGGGCGACCCTCACGACCGTACACCATGAGCGCGCCCCGCTCGCCGACCGCGTTGGGACGCTGGAAGATCCAATTTTGCCACGCGGTCAATCGGCCGAAGATTTTCGTCTCCATCGTCTCGGGGCCGGCGAACCTGAGGTTCGCCTCGAGACCCGTGAGGGCGTCGGGCGAGAACGCCGTGCGCTCTTCGACGGCGAGCCGCACCTCGTCGTCCCAGTCCATGTCGTCGGGCGAAGAGAACACCAAGCCAGCCTCGAGCGCCTCTTGCGCGTCGAATGGGTCGGCGTGCTCGAGGGCTCGATCGATCGAATCGGGCTCGCCGAGAAAGCGCGTCTGCAGGCGCGTCAATCCGTTACTCATCGGGTAGAGTCCGCCATTGGCCGCCGACAAGGCCATCGTGTTCGCCTCGTCGGCATGATCGACCATGTATGCGCGGTCGGCAGCCAGCGCCAGCTCGAACAGGGTGCCCGCAAAGGCGTTCCCAGGCTCAATGAGAGCGAAGAACGTCCGCGCGGTGAGATCCACCCGCTTCAGCGTGCGACGAATGTGGTTGATGATCTCGCGGACAAGCCAATGGTCTTTGTTGGCGAGAAGAGCGGCATCAACCGCCAGGACCGCCGCGGGGTCGCCGACCGCCCGCAAAATGACGGTGCCAATCTCAGGTTCGTTCAGCCGAAGTCGCAGGATCGCATCGTCCAGCTCGCGAAAGGCACAGAGCGCCCATGCCTGGTCGCCGGCCTTGACGAAGTCCGCTGCCGTCGCCGGTTGCGGCGTGTCCGGAGCGCTGATCGTCAGATCGCACGTGCGCTTGCCGCGGTCGATGGCACCGCGGACGTAGGTGTATTGGATCACATCGCCGTCGATCGAGGGGCTCAAGGGGCCGAGGGTGATACCGGGTCCACTGGCCGGACGGTCTGATTGCGCGGCCAGCTCCTGCACGCGCTTCTCCACCGCCTGCTTGAACTGGCTCGTCGGGTAGACCCTGTCGACAAATCGCCAGTCGACCGCCCGCTTGCCGCGCACACCTTCGCTGAGCGTGCTGAAATGATCGGCGACATCGCGACGGACTTTGCGCTTGTCGACCACGCGCGTCAGGCCACCGGTGCCCGGCAGAACTCCCAGCAGCGGCGTTTCGGGCAGCGACACGGCGGCAGACCCATCGTCTACGAGATAGATCTCGTCGCACGCCAGCGCGAGCTCATAGCCGCCGCCGGCGCAGATCCCGTTCACGGCAGCGAGAAACTTGACGCCACTATTGGCGCTCATGTCTTCGATCCCGAGCCGAGTCTCGTTCGTGAACTTACAGAAGTTGACCTTGAAGCCGTGGCCCGAGCTGCCGAGCATGAAGATATTGGCGCCGGCGCAGAAGATACGCGGCTTGAGGCTGGTCACCACCACGGCATGAACGGCTGGGTGCTCGAAGCGAAGGCGCTGCAGCACGTCTGCGAGCTCGATGTCGACGGCCAAATCGTACGAGTTCAGCTTCAGCTTGTAGTCCGCCGGCCGAAGGCCGGCATCCTCGCGAACGTCCATGGCCAACGTGGCCACGTGGTCTTCGACCGTCAATTTCCAATGCTTGTAATGCTCCGGCGAGGTCTCGAACGTCACCGATAGAGATGCAGTCATTGGTTCCACGGGCGGAGTGTACTACGATTTAAACGAGCGTTCAAATTGTGGTATAAGGGCGGGGTTTGGGTGCAGACGCCACAGATCGCCGGGTCGAGATCCTCCGGAGCGCGGCCGCCGCGTTCAGACGGCGTGGCTATCATGGGGCCAGCGTGGACGAGATCGCATCCGCCCTGGAGATGACGAAGGGCAACCTCTACTACTATTTTCGCAACAAAGAAGAGATCCTCTACGCCTGTCACGACTATTCGCTCGACATCCTGCTCGACCTCATGGATCAGGTGCGCGCGGAGACCACAGCCCCCGACGACAAGCTGCGGAAGCTCATTCTCGCGTTCATCCATATCATCCTGGACGAATTGCAGGGCACAGCCCTCACTCTCGACCTGCACGCCCTCTCTCCCGCGCTTCTGAAGCGGGTCGTGTCGAAGCGCGATCGCTTCGACACCGGCATGCGCGCGATTATCCAACAGGGAATGGACTCGGGCGTCTTCGCGACAGGTGATCCCAAGATGATCGAGTTCGCGATCATGGGTGCGGTCAACTGGATCACGAAGTGGTTCGATCCAGCCGGTCCAATGAGCTCCGAACAGATTGGCCGAGCGTTCGCGGACTATCTGGTGGGCGGACTGACCAAGCGCGCTCCGCCGCACCGAAGCTGACACCCCCATTGCGCGGGCCGCACTCGCACAAGTAACCAGGTTGACCGGGCGGCTCGAGGGTCGACCCGGCTGCCTGGTCGGTTGGCGCTTACGCTGCGGTTTCGCCGGGTCTCAACTCGAGCACTTCGATCGCACTGCCTGTGAGACGCTCTTTGAGCATCGCCGGCGTGCCGGTGAGCAGGGGAAACGTGCCCCAGTGCATCGGTACGACCTGCTTGACGCCAAGCCAACGCGCCGCCATCGCCGCGGTGTCGGGTCCCATGGTGAAGCGATCGCCGATGGGCAGGAACGCGATCTGCGGCGTATAGAGCTCGGCGATGAGCTTCATGTCGCTGAACAACGCCGTGTCTCCGGCGAAGTAAATCGACTGACCGTTCTCCAGACGGACCACGAACCCTGCCGGCTCGCCGAGATAGACGATGCCATTGTCGTCGAAGCTGCTGCTGTGAATGGCTTCGGTCATGGTGATGCGGAGGCCGTGAATTTCGATGGTCCCGCCCTTGTTCATCGGCTCGAGATTCTGAACGCCCTTGCTGCCCAACCACGAGCAGACCTCGAAAATGCCGACGACCGTTGCGCCCGTGGCCTTCGCCATTGCCGCCGCATCGGTAATGTGATCGCTGTGGCCGTGCGAAATCAGAATGACGTCGGCCGTCTTGGGTTTGGCGTCAGCGGGGAACGAGGGGTTGCCGGTGTACCACGGGTCGATGAGAATTTCCTTGCCGCCCGGCGTGCCCAAGCGAAACGACGAGTGACCGAGCCATGTGATCGAAAGCGCAGACATGTCGGCAGTATAAAGCGTGTCGGTTGGTAGGGCGGGTAGGGCTGGTAGGCCAGGTGGGGCTGGTAGGGTTGCTAGAGATTCGAGTCAATTGGGGGGCGAGGTCAAGTGGATGCGAAGCCACTTGGCATGTTCCCCACCAGCCCCACCGGCCTTACCAGCCCAACCCGCCGACTAGCCTTCTCAGTCCTAGGCTAGCGGCCCGTGGTGAAAGTCCCGGCGAGCACCGAGACCGGTG
>JAIVJN010000299.1:7319-10258 GCA_020200025.1 Acidobacteriota bacterium
GGGATGGCTCACCGGTCGAATGCCGTCGGGACTTTCACCACGGCTGCTAGCCGCCCCGTGTGGCTTTTTCATACGAGTCGGCCTGTTCGTGCGCGTGATACGAGCTCCGCACGAGCGGCCCGGCCTCGACGTGGACGAACCCGCGCTCGAGCGCGAGGCGCTTCAGCTCGCGGAACTCGTCCGGGTGGTAATAACGCGTCATCACCGCGTGATCGGGGGACGGCCGCAGGTACTGCCCTATCGTCAGGATGGACACGCCGACCCCGCGCAGGTCATCGAATACGCCCACCAGCTCGTGCTGCTCTTCGCCCAGTCCGACCATCAGGCCGGTCTTGGTTGCCAACGTCGGGGCGTGGGTGCGCGCGCGATCCAGCAGTTCCAGCGTGCGCGAATATTTTCCTCCCGAACGGGCCATGCGATAGAGACGTGGCACGGTTTCGGTGTTGTGATTCAGCACGTCGGGACCCGCGTCGAGCACCTTGCGCAGCGGCACCGCCTCACCCTTGAAATCGGGAATGAGCACCTCGACCCGAGTATCCGGCATGCGCACCCGAATCTCGCGAATCGTGTCTGCGAACATTCCGGCGCCCCCGTCAGGCAGATCGTCGCGATCGACCGAGGTGATGACGGCATACTTCAGACCCATCGCCTTCACGGCCTCGGCGACGCGGCGTGGCTCGTCGATGTCGAGCGCCGTGGGCTTGCCATGAGCGACGGCACAGTACGCACAGGCACGCGTGCAGATGTCGCCCAGGATCATGAAGGTGGCCGTGCCGTGATGCCAACACTCGCCGATGTTGGGACAGTGCGCATCCTCGCACACCGTATTGAGCTTCAGCGAGTGCATCAGCCCCTTGAGACGAAGATAGTTCTCTGAGCCGGGCGCGCGGACCTTCAGCCATTCGGGTTTCGGCGCGCGCGGCCGCACGAACTGCAAGGGTGCTTCGATCATCGCTATTCAGTCTACAGCCTTGATCTGGTGTAGCGGCGCACCCTTACGGTGCGCGAAAAGCGGGCCGTGAAGGCCCGCCCTACGTACCCGTCTCAAATGAGCTACGGGGTCAGTAGCGGAGACGCGTCAAACTGGTTGTGCCCCCCGCTCGAGGCGCCACCACAAACAAGTTGTCGAACTCGTCGTCGCGAATGGTCACCGACTCGGTAACACCGAGCGCCTTCAACAGTATCGGCACGGTGTTGCTGTGACCCACGACCAACACACGGGCGGTCTCGGGCAAGCGGTTGATGGCGTCGAGGGTGGCCGCGATCTGCTGTTCCGTGGGATCGATGCCCCCGGGAGAAGCCTCGGGCATGGGAATGGCCGTCGACGTCAAGCCGCGTTTCTCGGTGAGTGGCGCGGCTGTTTCGATCGTCCGCTTCCGATCGCTGGTGAGCACGTGCGTGACATTCACGTCGCTCAGCACGAAAACCAGGCGCTCCGCCCGCTCGCGGCCGGCCGCGGACAGCGAATCATCTCCTTGACCTGTCTCGCGTTCGGCATGACGAACGACGACGATGACCTGCGCCGCCTGGGCGGGAAGCGAGGAGACACTCGAGACGACAAGAATCGCGGCCGTCAATCGCCACGCACCGAGCCTGAGTCGTATGTGTCGTCGCACGTTCGTCCTTATCCCGCGGTCGTCGGAAGTGTTCCTATCCCGCTGACGCGGTCTTTCTCTTTGGCTTGAAGACCGCAATGAGCTCGCCAGCGCCAGGGCCGACGATGCCCACGCCCAGGACGCGCTCCGTGGCCGGGTCGACGAGGATCTTCGTCATCCCGTCGGTGCGATCGAGGGTGATGGCCCGGCCAGACGCGCCCCACGGAAAGCGCGCGACCTCGACCGGCCGTTTGTCCGTCTCGGCCTGGGTCTCGGTCAGCCCGGCCCACGCGATCTCTGGATCGGTGAAGACCACCGCCGGAATCGCCAGCGGCTCGAACACAGCCTTGTGACCGGCGATGGCCTCGACCGCGACGCGCGCCTCGTGCGATGCCTTGTGCGCCAACATCGGCTCGCCCGCCACATCGCCGATGGCGAAGACGGCCGGATCGTCAGTACGACGCTGATGATCCGTCTGAATGAACCCACGATCGTTCACTTGCACCTTCGTTCGATCGAGCCCCTCGATCTGCGAGTAGGGACGGCGACCGATCGACACCAGGACGTAGTCGTAGCTCGCCGCTTCTGGCGCGCCGTCACCCTCGAACGTCACGGTGACGCCTGCGCTGGCCGACCCGGCGGCTTCGGCCGACATCGACGTCACTTTCGTCGAGAGCATCACCTTCTCGAAAGCCTTCTCGATGCGCTGAGCCAAGATGCGAACCAAATCGCGGTCGGCTCCGGGCAGGAGGCCAGGTGTCATCTCCACTACGGAGACCCTCGTCCCGAGTGCCGCGTATACCGATCCCAATTCCAGGCCGATGTATCCCCCGCCGATCACGAGCATCGTCTCGGGGATCGCCGGCAAGTCGAGCGCGCCAGTCGAATCGAGCACGCGCGGACTGTCGAGCGAAAGCGATGGGATCCGTGTCGGCTGAGACCCGGTCGCGATGACGACGTGGTCGACGTCCACCGTCTGCTCCCCACCGCGGCTCAGGCGCACGCGCAGAGAGGTCGATGACGAGAACGACGCGCGCCCTTGCAGGTAATTCACCTTGCGCAGCTTCGCGACTTGTCCCGTTCCGCTCGTGAGCTTCTCGACGACGCGATCCTTGAAGCCGCGCAGCTCGTCGAGTTTGATCTTTGGCTCGCCGAACTCGATGCCCCAGGCGGCGGCATGGGCGGCTTCGTCGAGAAGCTTGGCCACGTGGAGAAGCGCCTTGGATGGGATGCACCCGCGGTACAGGCACACACCACCCGGGTTCTTCTCCTCGTCGATGAGCGTCACCTGCATGCCGAGGTCGGCAGCATAGAACGCCGCGGCATAGCCACCCGGACCCGCAC
>JAIVJN010000252.1 GCA_020200025.1 Acidobacteriota bacterium
GGCCATGCTCGGCGTCGGGCAGCGATTGCCCGACGAGGGGACCGTCTGCATCAGCGTGAACAACGATGACAAACCGCAGGTGCTGCCCATTGCACGAGAGGTCGCCGAGCTCGGCTTCACGTTGGTCGCCACGCGCGGCACGGCGGCGTATCTACGAGCCCACGGCCTGGACTGTGGAGTGATTTACAAGGTCAACGAAGGCCGTCCGAGCCTGGCCGACGAAATCGTCAACCGCCACATTGCCCTGGTGATCAATACGCCACTCGGGCGCGAGTCGTTCTTCGACGACAAGGCCGTGCGCCGCGCCGCCATCATGACCGGTGTGCCCTGCATCACCACGATCACCGGAGCGTCGGCAGCGGTCGCCGCGATCCGCGCCTTGCGCAGCGAGGGTCTCGACGTGCGCGCCTTGCAGGATTATTACGCCGCGGTCGGTGCGCAGGTGTAACGCGAGTGCAGAGTGCAGCGCGTCTCTGAATTATAGCCACGAAGTCAGTCATGAGGCGGCAGCCGCCTCGCCCGTGAGCATGAAAAATACGCGCGGCCTGCTTGTGTGGTCTGATAGCGCGGATACCATATCTAGGATCGCCACGGCTATTTACATACGAGACCACGAGGGCCACGAAGAAGAACTGAGATTCTGAGCTTTGCACCCTGGGCTTGGGACTCTGACACAGATAGCCCGCCGCCGCCCCTGATGTTGTTTCTGCGTCGCGCCCAGGCCCGCGCGTACGCAGCTCCTGCCGCCCTCCCTTTCGTGCGCAGCAGCTTGGCGCGCCTGCCGCCCTCCTCGATTCTTGCAGGGGGGAAGCCGTGCCCTCGTTTCCGATCCTCGTCACGGCGACGCTGGCTGCCGGCACGGGGTGCGGTCTTCAGTGCCCGGCGTCGATCGTCGCGTCTGCTCCGATCGTTGTATCCATGGGCCTCGTGGTCTGCATGCTCGCGCACGCGCATCAGCGCGGGACGCTGCGCTCGGCCGCGCTCGCAGCCACCGGCATCGCGGCGTCGATGGAGTACGGCGCGACGGCCGACGAGCGCGCTCGACATCCGCCGCTGCGCGCCGTGCTCGATGCACGATTCGGTGGCTTTTCGATCGATTCTCAGGCAGTCGCTCGTCTCGAGACGCCAGTTCTCGTCGAAGGCCGCCTGCGACAGGACGCCATTCGTTCGGGCACTGGGGTGTCGCTTCGCCTGAGTATCGACCGGCTATGGCTCGACGGTGACGTCCGGCCGGTGGCCGGCGATGTCTCGGTGGGCATCCGCGGCACGCTGGCTGAAGCGGCCGCCATCCGCTGGACGTCGGGCCGGCGCCTGCGCGCGCCGGCGCTCCTGGGTCGGCCGGCGACGTATCGCAACGTCGGCGTCGCGGATCAGGAGCAAGCGCTCGCGCGGCGAGGAATCGCGCTCGTTGGCACCATCAAGAGTGGTGCGATCGTCGAGCTGGTCGCGCGGGGCTTCTGGTGGCAGGAATGGGCGGCGGCCGTACGCAGGCGAGTGCGCGCGACGACCCAGCAGTGGTTGGCGCCGAGAGACCCGCGAGCAGCAGCGATCGCGACCGCCATCCTGATCGGCGATCGGGCCACCCTTGGTGCCGATGTGGAGCGAGCGCTCCAAGAAGCCGGCACCTACCATGTCGTGGCCATCTCGGGTGGCAACGTGGCCATCTTCGCTGGGCTCGTGCTCGGTGCCCTCAGCGTGATGGGCTGGCGCGGCCGCGGGGCGGCCGCCGTCGCCATCATCACCATCCTCGCCTACGGGATCGTCGCCGAAGGAGGAGCGTCGGTCACCCGGGCCACCACCGTCGCGGTGATCTATCTGGCACTGAGGCTCCTCGACTTGCGGACGCCGCCGGCGCATGCGCTCGATCGGCTTGCTGCTGGCATCGGTCGCCGTCGAAGCCGTGCTCATCCCGATTGCGGCGCTCGCCTTCGAGCGCGTGACCGTGGCCGGTATCCTTCTCAACTTTGCCGCCATCCCCAGCATGACGGTCGTGCAGGTGTCGGCGATGGGGCTGGTCGCCGTCGATTCGCTCGGCTGGGACCCCGGCGCCGCGATCCTCGCGGCGGTCACCGACCTGGCGGCGGCAGGACTCCTCGACAGCGCCCGGCTGATCGACGTTGCACCCTGGCTGACGTGGCGCGTGCCTCCCCCGGCGGTGGGCGTGAGCGCGCTCTATTACGTGTCCCTGGCCGTGTGGTGGTCGTCATCGCGTTCCCCGATTGACACACTGTTTCGCGTCCGTGTCGCGCGGATGTCGGCGATGTGCTCTCTTTCTCTCCTGTGCGTGATCGCCGTGGCGCCGCAGAGCCTGGTTCGAGGGAAAGGAGACGGTCGGCTGCACGTCACGCTGCTCGATGTGGGACAAGGCGATGCCGTCCTCGTCACCTTTCCCAATGGGCGGACGCTGCTCGTGGACGCCGGCGGCCTCTCGCCACAAGCCACCTTCGACATCGGCGACCGAATCGTCGGACCCGCCTTGCGGGCGCGCGGCATTCGCCGGCTCGACTACCTGGCGATCACGCATGGCGACCCCGATCACATCGGAGGCGCCCAAGCCGTGGTGCGAGACTTCGCGCCGCGCGAAGTGTGGGTGGGCGTGCCCGTGGCTGGTCACGGGCCGGCGGCTTTGCTCCGCGAAGGCGCCGATGCCATGTCGGTGAGAGCGACGTGGCGAACGCTGCAACGGTCCGACCGAATGGAGATCGGCGAGGTGAGCCTGCTGGTTCTCCACCCACCTCGCCCGGACTGGGAGCGGCAGCGGGTTCGCAATGACGACTCGCTGGTACTCGAGCTGCGGATGGGGGACTTCGCGGTCCTCCTGACCGGCGACATCGGCCGCGCCGTCGAGCGCGACCTGCTGCCCATGATCGCCTCAGCTGGTCTCTTCGCGCTCAAGGTGCCGCATCACGGCAGCGCCACGTCGAGCAGCGAAGAGCTCCTCTCCGCGGTCCGCCCCACCGTGGCGCTCATTGGCGTCGGCCGAAGCAACCCCTACGGTCACCCCGCGCCAGCAGTGCTGGAGCGCTACCGAGGAATCGGCGCCGAGGTGTTCCAAACCGACCGCGACGGACAAGTCAACCTCAGTTCGGACGGCATAGCTGTAGAGGTCTCGACGTACTCGGGACGCCGCGCGTCGAAAGACAACACCAAGGACACGAAGGCCCCGAAGGACTGAACATCATGCTGACCAGGGTGCCCTCTGACCTGCCGGAAAAGACCGAAGAAGCTCGTGTCTTATCTGTCGTCCACGGGCCTACGCGCGGGGCTTCTGATCAACTTCAACACTTGCTGGCTTCGCGATGGCATCAAGCGGGTCGTGCTCTAAGCCTGGTGAGATTTTGCCTTCGTGACCTTCGTGCTCTTCGTGTTGTCTTTAGCCC
>JAIVJN010000300.1:0-2696 GCA_020200025.1 Acidobacteriota bacterium
ATCGAGGTGTCCGCCTTTGTCGCGCCTCGATGGGTGCCGCAGATGGCCGACGCGGCCGAGCTCTTCGCCCGCATCGGGCGAGCGCCAGACGTGCGCTACACGGCGCTCGTGCCAAACCTCGCCGGTCTCGAGCGTGCGATGGCCGCTGCCGTCTCCGAGATTGCCATCTTCGCGGCGGCATCCGAGACGTTCAGTCGCAAGAACATCAATCAGGGGATCGACGCCTCGCTCGCCATCTATCGCGAGGTGGTCGAGCACGCTCATCGCGCGGCCATACGCGTGCGCGGCTACCTTTCCACGGCGTTCGGCTGCCCGTTCGAGGGTGATGTGCCCCCCTCGCAGGTGGCTGACGTGGCGGCACGCCTCGTCGATCTCGGCGTCTTCGAGGTGGCCATCAGCGACACGATTGGCGTGGCGCATCCGGGCCAGGTATACGCCGTGGTTGAAGCGGTGGCGACCCGCGTGCCGATCCAGCAGATGGCGCTGCACTTCCACGACACCCGAGGGACGGCGCTCGCCAATGTCCTCGCCGGCCTCGATTGCGGCGTGCTCACGTTCGACAGCTCGGCGGGCGGACTTGGCGGCTGCCCGTATGCGCCTGGCGCGGCCGGCAACCTTGCCACGGAAGACCTTCTGTACATGCTGCACGGGCTCGGTATTCGGACTGGCGTTTCACTCGAGCGCGTCGCCGAGGCGTCGGAGGCCTTGGAAGCTTTCCTGACGCATCCGCTGCCTTCCCGCTATCTAATGGCTGAGCGCGCTCGGCGCAATCCGTGAAGACACGAACCCTCAAGGGGCCGATTAGGCAAGCCGCTTCCGTACCTCACGTCGTCAATGCCTAGGGATAGCTCATGCGTAGTCTGCACTCCGACCGGCAGGTAGGGTTTTTGTCGGCTCAGGCATAGGGCAGCGGATGGCGATCGTGGCACAACGCTTGATATGTGATGCCCAGAAGCCGAGCAGCGCCTCGATGGCCGACTGTTGGGCAAGGAGGAGTCATCGTGAATTCTCTACGTAAGGGAATGTTCGCATTCACCGCTGTCGTGGCGTTGTCGATGCCGGGACTCGCTTGCGACAACACGGCTCGCGGCGCACGTGAAGACGCGGCCGAAGCGCAGCGCGAAGCTGACAAGAAGGCGCAAGATGCCAGGGAGAAGGCCCGCGCCGAAGCGAATGACGCCAGCCGCACGACGTCCGACGCCACGCCGAACGTGGGTGCTGCCGGCGAGACGATGGACGTCAAGGCTGCCTTGATGGCCGACGACACGGTCGATGCGAGCGGCATCAACGTCGACACCTACGCCGAGACGCGTACGGTCGTGCTACGCGGCAACGTGACGACCGCGGCGCAGAAGGATCTTGCCGGCCGCATCGCCGCGAAGGAAGCTGAGGGTTACAAGGTCGACAATCAGCTTGTGGTCAAGCCCAGGCGTTAGATCAATTAATGCTCGAAGCCCTTCGGGGTGCCGAGTTTCGAGAGTGCGGTTCACACCCGCACTCTCGCCGTGTACGGGCGGTTTCTCGGCCCACAGCCTGCTTATACTGGTGCGATGGGCACCGCCCAAGAAAGCCGCATCGGCCGCCCGCAATCCGCTGAGTTCGTCTTCGCACGCCTTCGCTACGCGTCGGGCGACTGGGACTACAACCCAAAGGTGGCCGCGAACGTTCTCAACTCGGTCGTCGAGTACACGAGTATTCCCGTCTACCGCGAAGAGGTGGTGATCACCGCGGATTCAAAGGAGCTGCTGTCGTTTCCGTTTCTCTTCATGACGGGGCACAAGCTCGTTCGCTTCAACGACGACGAACGCCGCTCGCTGGCGCACTTCGTCGACCGCGGCGGGCTGCTCTTCTCGGACGACTGCAATCACGATGTCGCCGGTCTCTATGCCGTGTCCTTCGAGCAGGAAATGAAAACGATCTTCCCGGGCCCGGGCACGCTCGACAAGCTGCCGGATTCACACCCGCTTTATCGCGCCTTCTTCCCGTTTCCCGAGGGTCCGCCGCAGACGGTGCACGAGCTGAATGGCTGGGGCGACGACCTCGTTCACGAGTACTTGCGTGGCGTCGAGCGCAACGGGCGTCTTGGCGTGCTCTACTCCAATAAGGATTACGGATGCGAGTGGGACTACGACTGGCGCAATAAGCGATTTCAACGGGACGACAATACGCGGTTTGCCGTCAACATCGTGGTCTACGCGATGGCAGGGTGATCAGAAGGGGTCTATGGAGACGAGCGACGTCCGCGCCGGGGAGCGCGAGCGCACGTTGGCCCAGGAGATGGCGGAAACGCTGAGGACGCTTGGGTGAGCGATACGACCGGGGCATAGACCTCGATCGCACCGTGGACCCCGGGGGGAGCCTGGTTCACCACCATCGGCCGCCGCCGATGCTCGCGTCCTGCAACGTCTCCGCCGCGAATAGCTGCAAGCCTCTCGCCAGCTCGACATCAGGACTGATTGGGCCTGTGCCGGCTCACATCCGTGACGCTAGTCAGGCCTGCGAACGCCTTTCTTCAGCATAGTCAGCCCGGTGGGGTTAGACTCGGCGAGTACCGGCCGTCAACTGAACGCGGCGCCGAACATGATGCGCCGAATGCGCAGCCACGGCGAGCCGTGTGACGGGTGATTGATCTGCACCGGCTGCCCTTTGGCATCCCCGGTGGTGCCGAACATCTGCCACGATTCTTTACCGGACAC
>JAIVJN010000300.1:2788-16439 GCA_020200025.1 Acidobacteriota bacterium
GCTTCGAACCGACCTTCAACTTGCCGACGTCGTCGAGCTTGATGAAGCTGGTGCCCGCATAATTGGCTTCGAAGCCGACAACGCGATCGAGCTCGGTCGGATGAGCCACGATCTCGTGGATGGTGAGCATGGCGTGTGACGGCGTGGCGATCAGGTCCTTGAGGCCGACGCCGACGGGCGGCGCGACGCAGTGTTCCGCCGCCTCGGCGCAGATGCGCTCGACGTTCTCGAGCATCTGGCCATCGAGCACGACCTCGTAACCCGCGGTCTTCGGCGCGACGCTGAACGTGCGCGTCTTGACTTTGCCGCCCTTGCGCGCCGTGACGGTGAACCCAGGAGCGGTGCGATGAATCTCCTGCTCGATGTAGGAGCCTTCGGATGTGGCGAGATACTTCCATTCGAAGTCGAACGCCATTTGTGACTGCACGCGGACGATGTCGGGCTGTTTCAGCGCCAGCTCGTTGACCTTCATCAGGAACGCGATTTTCTCATCCAGGCTGACCGTGTCGGGCTGGACCTTGACGGGCACCGCCCAATAGTCGACATAGGCCTCGACGGGCGACAACTTCACGTCGAACTTCTTGGCGATGGCGCTGGCTTTGGCGACCTCGGAGGCGCGCTGGGTGATCGCTCGCAACTCGTCCTCGGACACGATGGGGCTGCTCGCGAAGCCCCACACCCCGCTGTGAATCACGCGAACGCCGAAGCCGGCACTCTCTTCCCTCCCGCCGCCGCCGAAACCGAAGGCGTCGGTGACGATGCGGTCGCGGACGGCGACGCTATCGCCGATATTGCGGGTGAAGCGTACGTCGGCATAAGTGCAGCCGAGGCGCTCGGCTTCAGTGAGGGCCACATCCGAAAGTCCCTTGAAGCGCGACTCCATGACGCGCCCGCGCGACGTCTGCGCCACGAGCTCGCCGACAAAGTCGCTTGCGTAGCACGCCAAACCGGTCGCACTAAGAGTCTTGACGAAATCTCTGCGAGTGATCATGGTCTCTCCGAACCGTAAACCAACCTGGTTGCTCTCGGCCATGTGAGAGCAATGCGAACCAACCTGGTTGCTCTCGACCCACATGAGAGCAACCAGGTTGGGTACCTGACGTCACACTGCCGGCGAGATCGACGTCATCGTGAAGCCGACGATTTCGCCGCTCTCGATGAGGAACAAGCCGTCGCGCGTCATGCACGTGTTGAGCAGCGTCATCGTGTCGACCGGCCTGATGTACCAGAAAGAGGTGATGAGCAGCCCGCGCTTGGTGGACTTGATCATCTCATCGACACTGGTCGTGCCGCCGTCCATGACGAGGCTCATCTGCGGTGCGGTACCGGTGGGTGTCTTCTTCTGCTGCTCGGCCCAGTAGCGATCGTAGAAGAGGTTCTTCACCACTCCCTTCTCGACCCAGGTGATGTTCTGCGCGGCGAGGCCATCTTCGCCTACCGGCGTCTGGCGCAGAACCTGATTGGTGATCTCGCTGCGCAGCGTGAAGTTGTCGCCGAACACTTTCTCGCCGAGGCGCGTCTGTCCGCGCTCCTTGCCGCTCATGAAGCTGCGGCCCTCTTCGGCAGCGCGTCCATTCAGGGAACCGAGCATGAGTGACAGAAAACGGGCCGCGGGGCGCGATTCGAGGATCACCGTGTAGTTGCCAGGCTCGATGGCCCGCGGCTTGCGCGAGAGCACGGCCTTGTCTGCCGCCACCGTTGTGAGCGCAGCGGCGTCGATTTTCTTGATGTCTTTGGCACCGGTCGTACCTGCCCAGCCGGACCCTGTCTGATCCGGTGTGCGACACGTCAGGATGAAGCTGGCATCGGCGTACCGATGGTAGGCAAACAACCCTTGTGAGTTGGCGAGCGCATCGGTCCAGTGGAACTTCGGGATATAGCCCGCGCCGAGAACCCCCTTCTTCTCGCAGATTTCAGTGCTCACCCGCACCATCTGGGCCCGCTCACCGGCGCCGAAGTCGACGGCCGACGGCAGCGCCGACTCGACCTCGATGTACTGCTGCGGGGGCTTCACCGGCTGCATCACCTCGGGATTGTCGGGCTTTCGCTTGGCCAGTTCCTGGACCTGCTCGATCGTGCGCGTGAGCGAGGCGTCATCGAACTGATGGGTGCTGGCCGTGGCGCTCTTCTGGCCGTAATAGACGGTCACCTGCACTTCCTGGTCGTGCTCGATCAAATTGGCCGTGATGCTCGAATTGGCAAATCGTGTCGCCGATCGCTCGCCTCCGGCGAAGCGCACCTCTACGGCGTCGGCCTTGCACATGTTGAGCACCTTGTCGGTGATCTGCTTCACGTCGTCGCGCGGGTAGCTCATCTCTGATCCTCGTCCGCTGTTCGCTATTCCCTCTTTGAAAAACAACACGAAAATCACGAAGGCCACGAAGGGTCGACCCATTTCATTCTTCGTGACCTTCGTGGTCTTCGTGTTTGTCTTCCGGAGTCGGCGCTTCTACGAAAACGCCGCCCCCACCATCACCTTGCGCAGCAGTATCGGCGACGATCCGTGCGACGGGCGGTTCGATTGCACCGGCTGACCTTTGGCATCGCCGCCCATGCCGTGGTGCTCCCATGCCTCGGGAGGACCGACCGCGTCGAGATTGGCCCAGAAGTCGGTGGTGATGGCGTTATAGGTGAAGTCGGTCACCATGCGCGTCTTCTTGCCGTCTTTAATCTCCCAGAAGGCGTCGCCGCCGAACTGCCCGTTGTATCGCTGTTGATCGATGCTGAAGCTGCCTTGGCCGTCGACCAATACGCCGTCCTTGATATCGGCGACCATCTGATCGACCGTGGGCGAGCCGTTCGGCCCAGGTGCCATCTGCACGTTCGGCATGCGCAGGAATGGATAGTTCCGCCAGTGATTGGCGAAGGTGCACCCGCGTGAGAACTCCTCGCCGATGTAGTGCGCGGTCTCGCGATTGGTCTGCAAGCCCACCAGGATCCCGTCCTTCACCAGATCCCACTTCTGCGCCTCGACCCCGTCATCGTCAAAACCGACCGTCGACGCCGCGCCCGGGTGGGTGCGGTCGGCGTAGATATTCAGCAGCTTCGCGCCGTACTTCAGCTTCCCGAGATCCTTCAGCGTGATGAAGCTCGTCCCGGCGTAGTTGGCTTCATAGCCGACGATGCGATCGAGCTCAGTGGGGTGGGCGATGATTTCATGAATCGTGAGCGCCGAGTGCGACGGCATCAGGATCAGATCTTTGAGCCCCGATCCGACCGGTTTCGCGGTCGCGTGCTCGACCGCCTCGGTGGCCGTGCGCTCCGCGTTGCCGATGAGATCCTTCTCGGTGAAGAATTCCCAGCCGCGCGTCTCGGTGCCCGGATTATAGGTGCGCGTCTTCACCACGCCGTTCTTGCGCGCGGTGGCCGTGGCGCTGGCGGCCGTGAAGTAGAACACCTGCTCGATGAACGACCCCTCCGAGGTCGCCAGAAACTTCCACTCGTAGTTGAAGTTGACCGCCGCGGTCGCGAAGGCGACGTCCGGATTCTTCTGCATGATATCGGTCACCCGAATGAGGGCGGCCACTTTGTCCTCGAGCGGAATGCTCCACGGATCCACCTTGATCGGCGTCTGCCAAAACGTGTCGTGCGATTTGACCGGGGCGAGCTTCACGTCGAACTTCTTGGCGAGCGCGCTCGCCTTGGCCACGTCCGTCGCCACGCCGACGATGCGGCGGATCTCCTCGGGTGTGACGACGGGACTGCTGGCAAACCCCCAGACGCCACTGTGGATCACACGCACGCCGAATCCGTAGGTGTCTTCGTCGCCAAACTGACCGAAGCCGATGTTGCCGCTCGAGGTGATGCGGCCGTTGCGCACGGCGACGCCATTCGACCGGTTGCGCGTGAAGCGGATATCGCCGTAGCTGCAACCGAGTCGCTTCGCTTCACGAAGCGCGTCTTCCGACCAGTTGCGATATTTCGGATCCTTGACCGGTGCGAAAGGCTCGACAGACTGGCGGGCGGTGAGGATCTGCGGCGCCAGCCCGAGGCCCACCGTGCCCAGCCCGATCGCCTTCGCGAACGCGCGTCTCGTGTGCATGATCGGTAATGTACATCACTGAGGGCGGGTGGGGCTGAAAACGAAACCGGTTTCGTTTTTCAGCGAAGTCCCTTCCTCCGTCTGTGCCACCACTCCGCTCCGAGACAGATGACAAATGGGACGATCCACCAGGGCGATCGCATCGGATGGACGGCGACTGGTCCAATGGGTCGGGCTATTCGTCCCAGGAGCGACGCTGCCAGGGCGGCCTCGTCACCTGCCCGAATCTCGAGTGCGCCGTACGCGCCGACTAGTCGCTGCACGGAGGAGAAACTGTCCGGGCGCATGGACCGCGGCGGAGCGGCAGCCACGACGATTGCGGCTGTTGCCTCTTCTCGTTCGTCACCCGAAGCCTCGGCCTGCAGCTCGCAAGGTCCAGGCGCCGCCGCGGTAAACGCGCCTTCGAATCGATCCCGGCTTGATGGCCAGACGCGAATCACCCTCTGCGGCTGACCTTCGCAGGTGACCGTTACGCCGATGCGCACGTTCTCGACGGGCGCACGCAAAGAGCGTCTCGTCACTTCGACGTGAACCGATTCGCCCGGCGCAGGCACGCGCGGCTCCGCAACGACCTCGAGCGGACGTCCGCCCAAGCTGGCGGCCTCGGCAACCAGCGATCGCCAGAACGCGTCGAAGGCCGCTTCATTCTCTCCGCGGTAGCGCCACGCATCCAACGCGCCAGACACGATCACCCGACCTTCTCCCGCCGGCACGGCGACTACGATCGGCGTGCCGTCGTCCATCGAGGCGAGCACGCGGCTCAGGGTGGGCGTTGCGCCGGGCACGAGCAATTCGCTGGCCCGCAGCGGGCCTACAGAAACTGCTTCTCGCTCGAGCCGCTCGCGCAGATCGCGTGGCGCGAGGCGCGTGACAGGACCCGACAACGAGCGATCGGGTAACAGAACGAGCGTGCCGGCGCGAACCCGCACGAACCGCTCGAGCACATCGACATCGGTCGGTGAGAGGCCCTCTGGCGCCCCGACGATCGCCACAGACGCGCGCGTCAATGTCGATGCGTCGAGCCGCACTGAAGGACCCGACGACACCGACAGCGCGGGAGCCACGTTGCTGCGGGCCCTCACGCTCAATCGCGGATCGCGTTCCAGGGCGCGGCGGACGAATGTACTTGCCCACGATGGCCTGGAATCGTAGACGATCACCTCACTCGTCGCCGGCCGAACGTTCACGCCGACAACGGCTTCCACGACCGGCCGCTCCCGTTCTGGGGACGTCGTCGCCGAAGCCGCTGACCTCGCGACCCGCACCGTCAAGCGTCGCGGACCCGAGGACAGCGGCCACCACTGGACGTCGATGCTCGTGCGGGCATTCTGCCCAGAAGAGGCGGTCTCGCCAACAATGGCATCTCCGTCGAGCACGTGCACCTGCAGCGTCCCACTTCCGGCATTCGCGACGTGCACGCGCATCAGACCGGCAGCCGACGGGTGGTGCTGTGGCGGAGCCTCGATGCGCTCGATGATCGGCGCTGAGAATGGAGGAGTGTCGACATGCACCACGCCAGCGAGCGTCGCGCCAGCCCCCATCAGCCGCTGCTGACCCGATGCGCCCGCGACGATGACGCAGGGGCTAGCCGCGAGACACGCGGCCGATTGCTGCGATGGTGATGCGATGCGAATCGTCGCTGCGATTCCCGGTGCGAGAGCGTGGCGCAGCCGCTCGGCAGCGCCAAGCGCGATATCCCGCGCAGTGGAGGGTCGAACGCTCTCGGACGTGTCCTCGTCGTGAAGAACGGCAATCGTGAGCGAACCCGGTAACGGTCGCTCGAACGTGAAGGAGGGGTCGACCATGCCGGCCACAGCGATGGCGACAGCGGTGACCCGCAACAGCAAGGCGACCGTCACCGTCACCGTCGCCCTCGCTTGGCATGATCGTCGGCCACGTGCCCGAGCAGCGACTCGGCCTCCAACGTAGGCCTGGCGGGCAGCACCAGCAGACGTGTCGCTCTGGCAGACACGATACGCATGGCAGCGCGGATCGCTTCGTTTCTTTCCTCGGACGTTCTCGATGCCGCGCGCCCAAGAGCATCCGCCGCCGCCTGTACGCCGGCGTCGCCGGGCGCCGTGGCGCCCAAGCGGGCGGCAAGCGACGGCAGGTCGACGTCAGTCGTCGACCGTACGCCCGCCTCCAGCGCTCGCATCACGTCGCTCATTCGACCGACGGCATCGGAGGTCCTCAGGGTCGCTGCCGCCCGGTTCCAGGAGCGAGCGGCGGCTCGCTCTCCGCTCAACCGCCGGCCCGGATCGATCCGGGCACGCTCCGGAAGCGTACGCAACAAGTAGCGCCGTCGATCGAAGGCACGCTGCAGCGCGGCAAGTGCTGCACGTTCGAAGGTCAACGCCGCAGCCGTGTCTACGGCGTTCAGTGCCGCTTCGGCCCGAGACATCTCGCGCAGTGCGGACAGCAGCTCCACCTGGCCTTCGTTCTCGAACCGCCCTTCGACCAGATGATTGCTCGGCCACCGCCTTCTCGTCGAGATCCGCCCGCGCGGCGTTCAGACGCTCGGTCTTGATGATGATCATCTGCTGGCTGATCGCATGCCGATCCTTGTCGTCGGGTAGGGCAAACCCGCTCGACACGACCCCTTGAAGTTGGCCTATCTCGACGATGTATGACTCTGAGGAGGCTGGATCGGCTCCGGGCTTGCCGTCGCGTGCGACGGCGCGGTAGACGAGTGTGTCCCCCACCTCCAGTCCGAGCGTCGAGAGCAAGAGCTCGGACGTCGCGGTCCACTGTGCACGGCTCGCCCGCGCGACAGCGAGCGGTAGCGTGCCTTCGTTGAACGTGAAGGCTTCACCCGAGCCCGTGGTCCGCGTGTATCGGATCTCTAACGAATCGAGCGCTACATCGTCGCTCGCTTCGAGCGCGAGCGGAATGCGACCGTCTGGCGTGGCGAAGGCTAAGTCGCGGGCGGGAGCACGGACATGAACCGACGGACGTCGATCCGGATCGACGATGATGGAGAGGAGTCGCGAGCCTGCAGACGGCGCGGTGAGCGGTCGCAGCACGAGAAACTCTGTCTCGGCGGCAACGAAACCGGCGCGATGCTGCCGCTCGTCGCCGTCCATGCGTGTCGCGCGGCCGTCGGGCCGCACGAGGTCGACGCCCGCCGCATCTGCCATGACCTCGACGTCGATCCGGCTCCCTTCCAGGACGTGGACTGCAGAGGCATCAGCCACGGTGCGTTGAGGCAGGCCCGTGTACGCAGGCGGCGAGACGCGCACGGCGACCGATTCAATACCCTCCGGCTCATGTGTGTGTGATGGGACCGGATCACCTGCCGTCTGCCGTCGCTCCGACGCGATATCTCCTGTCGTCGCGACCAACGCCAAACAGCCGCAGAACGCCCCGGCCAAGATCGCCGGACGCGCGAGTGGGACGATCGTTTCCGAGCGTAGAGGTGCAAGGCGGATCGCGACCTGCCCCACGATCTCGCGGGCGATCAGCGGATGCACCGGCGGCGAGTGTCGCGGCAGCTCTTCCGCCGTGATGAGAAGGTTGTCGAGTGACCCGCTGCGCGTTTCTACGAAAAGCGCCGTGCGGGTGCGACTCCATTGACGCATGCCCACCGCCACGACCACAGCGGCGACCACTGTTCCGATCGAAAACGCTGTGATGCCGAGCGACAGCTCGCTCATACGCGTTGCACGCGCCGCGACCATCGCGGCCGCCGCCGAAGCAGACCCGGCGGCGATGCCGTCGTAGATCGACGCGATACGCAACCGGCGCTGCGTACGGACGAGGAAGCGCGAAACGACGCTACGGTCGTCGTTGACCACATCGACACCCGCCGCGGTCTCAGGCAACCGCGGCATCTTCGGGCTCAGCGGCAACCGGAGAGGACGAAGACGCCCTGCGGCGGCGCCACGCGTGTTCGATGGCGAGCAAGGCAACCACCGCGCCCCACACCCCCCGCCGATCGCCCTCGTCGTGGAGCGGGGCGTCGCGGTTGGGTGGGCCAGGCTGCCTCGACCACCTCGCCAGATCGGCCGCCGGGATCCGTCTTGGTTCGAGAGTGCTGCGACTGTCCATGAACGCGGCTCTCGCGATGTCGCGCAGCTCGAGCGCCGCGCGCTCATCAGTCGGCCGCGAGGCAAGCTCAACGACCAGCATCTCACCGTGTTGGCGAGCCGGCGCGCCGAGCCGCTCGATAGCGGCACGAATCCAGGCCAGCGTCGGCGGCGTGACGGCCGGCGCGAGGTCGGTCAGGACGGCGCCCGGCCACACGACCATCACGCGTCGCTCCCGTGCCTGATCGAGGACCATCTGCTGGGTCGAGACGGCGCGGAGCGCACGGTCAGCCACGGCTTGATCGTCGGCGGCGGCGCGGACGGTCAGCACTGGAGCGTCGCCGGGCTCCGACGGCGGGGCTGAAGCCCCGCCACGACCCGACACGACGGTCCGCGCGTCCTCGAGGTGCACGGGCAGTCCCCCCACAACCGGGCCGGCATCGCCGTGTTCAAGCATCGGCACGACGACGTCCCGGATCGGCGTTCCTTCGACCGATGGCAGGAAGCGCAGGCCGATATCCGCAGGTAGCACGCTGAGATCGGCATCGCTCAGCAGCGACGCTCGCAGGTCGCCCGCAAACACGATCTCGCGTGTCGACGGCGGCTGGCGGTTGAGCCATAACACGGCCGCCTCGAGTGCGTCTCGTGCGGGTTCGCTGAGCTCGATCGCGGTGCTGGCAAACGCCCTGCTCGTCTCGTCCTGAACCGGCAGTGATCCGGCCATAACCAGTGCGCGTGATACGCGCGATGCCCACTCACGTTGTCGAGCGTCGGTGACGAGCAGGGGGCCCGCGAGAGCGGTCGCCGCGCACGCGACGGCTGCCATTCGCATGACCAGCAAGGGCCAATCGTCGATCGTGCGGCGCCTCCATGCGGTCAGGCGCGACTCACGCAGAAAGCGCAGCGTGGGGAACATGACGGGAGGGAGCTCCCGACGCGCCATCAGGTGGATGAGGAGAGGTACCGACAGCAGCGCCAGTCCAGCGAAAGCAATCGGTGCAAGAACGCTCAGCGACATCACATCACGCGCGGCCTCGGCGCGCCACCAGAAAGCGACGCAGCGCCGCTTCAATCGGTTCGTCGGTGACGAGGCGCACGTAATCGACGCCTTCCCGCGCGAGGCTGTGCGTCACCCGCGAAAGAAACGTCGCGAACGCCTGCTCGTATGTGGCCGACGCGGCACCGGGATCGACAGTGGCCCGCGTGCCCGTCTCGAGGTCGACGAACTCACCTGCCGGCACGCGCCTGAGATGAAGCTCTGCCCGCGCGAGCACGTGGCAGACGATGACTTCGTGCCGCATACGCGACAATCGCCGCACCTCGCCAAGCGCCGCCTCATCGTCATAGAGATCGCTCAATAACACGACGAGGCCACGACGCGCCGCGACCACACTTACGCGCTTCAGTGCCGTGCTCACCGGAGTGACGGCGGACGCCGTGAGGCGTGCGAGCGATGCCAGCAGCAGATGCAAGTGGTGTCGGCCGCTGCGGGCCGGCACGAAGCTGGTCGAGTCTCCAACGGCGAGCAGGCCCGCCGTATCGCCCTGATCGATCACCAGCGTCGCGAGCGCCGCCGCGGCAGCCTGCGCAAGCGCCAATTTCGTCCGTTCGTGTCGAACCGAGCCGCGCTCGTGGCTGTCGGCGGCAGGGAAATTCATCGAACGGCTGACGTCAACGACGAAGAGCGCATCCAGATTGCTCGTCTCACGGAACTGTCGGGTATACAGCCGGTCCGTGCGACCGAAGGCTTTCCAATCGACGTACTTCAAATCGTCGCCGGGACGATAGTGGCGATATTGGCTGAACTCCGCGCTGTAGCCGTGAAAGGGGCTGCGGTGCAACCCTTGTCGCAGGCCCTCGGCCGTGGCGCGTGCGATGAGCTCGAGATCGCGTAACGTGGACCGTTCGGCCGGAGCGACGATGTGGTGGCGGGACGCAGACGTCAAGTCGTGACCGTATCGAGCAGGCGGCTGACGATGGCCTCCGCGGTGACGCCTTCGGCTTCGGCCTCGAAGTTCACGAGCACGCGGTGCCTCAAGACCGGCCCCGCGACTGCGCGCACATCATCGATGGAGACCGCCGGCCGCCCGTACAGGACGGCGCGTGCCTTGCCGGCGAGTAGCAATGCCTGACCCGCCCGAGGCCCCGCTCCCCAGCGAATCCACTGGCGCGTGAAGTCGGGCACCGGCTCTGCGGTCGCCGCTCCCGGCCCACCTGGCGGCCGCGTCGCACGAACGAGCCGCGCCGCGTAGTCGACGATGTTGTCCGCCGCCGGAATCTCGCGCACGAGGAGCCGCGCGCGCTCGATCTGCTCTCCTGTCGCCACCGCGGCCACGCGCGGCTCGGCTGCGGTCGTGGTCGCAGCCAGGATCGCCCGTTCTTCCGCCGCCGTGGGATAGTCGATGACCACATTCAGCATGAAGCGATCGAGTTGCGCTTCCGGCAGTGGATACGTACCCTCCTGCTCGATTGGGTTTTGCGTCGCCAGCACGAAGAGCGGCCGCTCGAGGGGATGGCGCACGCCGCCGACCGTGACCTGGTACTCCTGCATCGCTTCGAGCAGCGCGGACTGCGTCTTGGGCGGCGTCCGATTGATCTCGTCGGCGAGGATGATGTTCGCGAAGACTGGACCGGGAATAAACCTGATGAGCCGCGAGCCGCTCACCCGGTCCTCTTCGATCACTTCCGTCCCGATGATGTCGGACGGCATCAGGTCGGGTGTGAACTGAATGCGGCTGAACTTGAGGTGGACCGCCTGGGCAAGCGTCTTGATGAGGAGCGTCTTGGCCAGGCCCGGCACGCCGCGCAGCAGACAATGGCCGCCGGCCAGGAACGCCACCAGGATCTGGTCCACGACCTCGTGCTGGCCGATGATCACGCGGTGCAACTCGCGGCGCAGCGCTTCGACCAACGCCGTCGATTCCTGCAGTGTGAGCGGCGCCGCAGATTCGAGACTGTTCGAGGTGATCGACTCTGAGTTGGCCACCGATCCCGATCTTATCCCACCCATTTGACTGATCCGCATTGGCCCGGCAACGTCTACATTGAGGTCATGAACGAGGTCTTTGCGTCGCTCTCTCACGAGATGGCCACTGCCATCGACACCGCCTCGCCAGCGGTGGTGCAGCTTCACGCCCATCGGCGGCCCTTCGCAGGCGTGGTCTTCGGCGAGGATCTGATTCTTGCGCCTGGGCATGCCTTCGACGATGACCAGGTGGTCGTGCGGCGCGCCGACGGCCACACTCTCGAAGGCACCGTGCTCGGCCGCGGGCTGGCGGCAGGCGTCGCGGTGATCCGTGTGCCCTCGCTCGGCGTGCCGCCGCTTGCGACCGCACCCGAGCCACGTGTCGGCCACCTCGCCATTGCGCTGGGTCGCACGTGGAGCGGTGCCACGATGGCGACCGTCACATCCGTCGCGGTGGTCGGCGGCCCGCTTCGCACCGGCCGCGCGAGCCGGCTCGATCGGGTGATCCGCGTGGCCCAGGCGCCGCACGGTGCCCTCACGGGCGGCGCGCTGATCGACGGCAGCGGCCGGGCGCTGGGCATCATGACCGGTGCACAGATTCGCGGCACCACGGTCGTCATTCCCGCCGAGCTCGCCTGGCGCCTGGGCCAGCAGGTGGTCGCGCAGGGCGGCACCCGCCAGGGGTTCTTGGGTGTCGGATCGACCACCGTGCGCATACCCGAACGGCAGCGTGGCGGACGGACCGAGCAGCACGGCCTGCTCATCACCAGCCTCGTCGAGGGTGGTCCGGCCGAAGCGGCGGGGCTGCTGCTCGGCGATGTGATCACGGTATTCGACGGCGCCCCGGTGCGCGAGCCCGACGAACTGGTGACGTTACTGCGCGGCGACAAGGTGGGGCGCGCGGTGACCGTGACGGTGCTGCGCGGCGGCGTCGCGCAGGAGGTGCCGGTCACGGTCGGCGAGCGCCCACGGCGGTAAGCTGAACGTATCGTGCCGACTCGCCTTCGTGTGCTCCTCGTCGGCGGCGCGGCGAGCGAAGTCGCCGACTTGCGCCGCCGGCTGAGCGCGGGGCCTGAGATCGACATCGTTGGCGAGCGTCTCCTCGGTGCCGAGACGCCGTCTGCCGTCGCCCTCGCGCCCGAAGTGGAGCTGGTGGTCATGAGCCCGCGAACGCTCGCGGCGCTGTCCATGCGCCGCTCGACGCGCGCTCGCGACACCGACGAGAGCGACGACGATCTCGTGGAAGCGCTCACCCGGCGAGAGCACGATGTGCTGGCGCTCGTCGCCGACGGCCTGGGCAACCGCGACGTCGCGAGCAGCCTCGGGATCAGCGAGCACACGGTGAAGTTCCATCTGGCGTCGATCTTCGGCAAGCTTGGGGCCTCGAGCCGGACCGAAGCGGTGCAGCGAGGCCTGAGGCTGGGGTTGATTGAGATCTGATACCGACCTCCTCGACGCGTACTCGCGAGCGGTCGTCTCGGCCGCCGAACGGGTGGGACCAGCCGTGGTCCGCATCGATGCCAGCGGCGGATCCACGCGGCAGCGACCCCACCCGGCCGGCGGATCGGGATCGGGCGTGGTGTTCGCCCAAGATGGCCTGCTGCTCACCAACAGCCATGTCGTGAGCGGCGCCGCCGCGTTGTCGGTGACGCTCCCCGACGGTCAGCGCTCGCGCGGCGACCTCATCGGCGAGGATCCGGACACCGACTTGGCGGTCGTGCGCATCAGCGCGCCGGATCTGGTGGCCGCCTCGCTCGGCGACTCTAGCGATCTCCGGCCCGGGCAACTGGTCATCGCCATCGGCAACCCGTTCGGGTTTCAGCACACGGTGACGGCCGGCGTCGTGAGCGCGCTGGGACGCTCGCTGCGCGCGCGCACGGGACGCATGATCGAGAGCCTCGTGCAAACCGATGCGGCGCTCAACCCTGGAAACTCGGGCGGTCCGCTGGTGACGAGCGACGGTCTCGTCATCGGCATCAACACGGCGGTAATCATGGGCGGTCAGGGTATCGCCTTTGCCGTGCCGATCAACACGGCGCGGTGGGTGATCGCGGCGCTGCTGCGCGACGGTCGGGTGCGGCGGAGTCGACTCGGCATCGCCGGGCAGGATGTTCCCATTCCCCGACGGCTCGCGCGTGAGCACCGCTTGACGCAATCGAGAGGCTTGCTCGTGACGAGCATCGCCTCGGGTACACCCGCCGACGAGGCCGGCGTGCGATCGGGTGACGTCATCCTCGATTTCGGTGGGACGGCGACGGAGCGGCTCGACGACCTACAGCGCCTGCTCACAGCGGACGTCATCGACGTGCCGGTCCCGTTGCGCATCCTGCGTGACGGCAACCCGCGACGGTTGATCATCACGCCGCGCGAGTAACTCCTCTGCTCAATGAGCACTGGTCAATGAGCAGTGGGCAGGAGCACACTGTCTTTCTCTGTCAACCGTCAAGTGATGACTGTCAACTGCAACGACCGATCGAATCGCTTCACTGCCACTCCGGGGCGGGGCGCTCCTTCCAGTACCACACGATCAGATCCGTGAGGGGCGGCTCGCCGCCCAGCTCACGCAGCCGCGTCGCGTTCTGCCCGCGGTGATAGTGGCTGTGCATGGCTGCCTGCAAC
>JAIVJN010000494.1 GCA_020200025.1 Acidobacteriota bacterium
GGTGTGAGTGGCGTCCGCAATTCGTGGGACAGAACCGCCAGGAACTCATCCTTCGCTGCCACCGCCGCACTCAATTCTGAGGCGGCGTCTTCGTACTGACGCGTGCGGTACGTTTCGCGCAGAATCGTATCGCCCAGGACCTGCAGCAGCTCACCTTCGACAACAAAGTGTCCGCGTGACACCGGCGTTTCCCGACGGACCACATCCCACAGGGTCGGGAACGACACCCCCGCATCGCCGGCGACACGCTCAATGGCGACGGTCTGCGGGAAGTCGACGAGGTGATAGCCCGCGACCGCCGCCCCGACGATCTGATTGTTGAGGACGAGAGGTGTCCCGACCACGGCGAGCCCGGACGCTTTGGCGACAAGAACGGCTGACCGGCGTTCCTGTTGGCGCAGGCACCGCTGCGCGCACTCAGTGAAAAGGCCTGGGTCGGACGTGGCCTGCACGAACGCGTCGAAGAGCGTCGTACGGTTGATCGGGCCACAGACGACCTGTCCCTGGCCGTCAAAAAGGCTCACAGTGAGACGCGTCACGCTCCCGTATTTCTCGAGCGCCCGTCTCCATACTTCGACGCTGAACGGAGACGTGTCCACGTGACCGCTATCCCTGCGTGGGGATGTCTGTGCTTCTCAGAGAAAAACGATGACGTTCCGGTGCTCGGGACAAGAGACTGTAGTACGAGGAGAAGGGTAAGGCCGCCGCCGGGACCATGCGCGGCAGGACCTGAAAGCCTCGACCATTCACGATCTCGCACTCTCGAGTTACACGGACGGTCGGATTCCCGCGCATTTTCGCGACGGTCAACGCCAGCCGGAACTCATCGCCGAGCTCAACCCAGTTCAGCAGCAGAATATTGTCGACCAGCGAGCTCATGGCGTACTCGCCCGCCATGGACGACATGCCCAGCATCTCAGGGTTTTCGTGGTTGTAGACCGCGGCGATCTGATGCTCTTTCATCAACTTGACGAGCGCGTGAAAGAAATCCCGGAATACGCGGGCGGACGATCCCATGCTGGACCCGTAGGTCGAGAGACTATCAATCACGACGCGTTTGGGCTTGAAGTCCTGGATGATCTGCTCGATCTGATAGAAGTGCCGATCGATCTCGATTTCCTGCGGCGCATCGAATTGCAGCCTGATCAAACCGGCCGCGATGTCCGACTCGAGATCGAGCCCGACCGTCTTCGCGTTCCGGACGATCTGAGCCGGTGCCTCGTCCAGGCTCACCATCAGACTGCGCTCGCCGCGGCGTGCGCCTTCGGCGATGTAATGCAGTCCCATGACGCTCTTCCCGACACCCGACACCCCCACAACCAACGCGATACACTTCGATGCCGCGATCGGCGACGATGCGGAAGGTGTGGCTCCCCATCTGAAACCCGTGTCCCCGCGACTTGACGATTTCAATCGATCGCGAGGCGGCGCGTTGCACATCTTCGATACGCAGCACGATGATCGAATCGGCGATGAATTCTTCGAGCGGGGGGACCGCTTCCCGCACGCGCTCATTCCCTGGAGCCTCGACGGCCAACATCGCGGTCAGATTCTCGCGATGCAGCCCCTGGACGAGCGTATGGAACATCTCACGGGAATCGACGCCGTTCTGTCCATTCGAACCATTCTGCCCGTTCAGTGACAACGGGGGCATCGCATCGATGAACATGCGGCGCGCGCCGATCTGGCTGGCTTCGGCGAGCAACAGGCTGTCCGCCTGTTGCAGCTCCTGCTGCAACACGGAGCGGGTCGTGAAGATGATCTTGATTTTGCCCTGTCGCTCGAGCTCGGACAGGTCCCAGCCGAACTGCGCCGTGTCGCGGATGACCTTGAGCGGCGACACCTCGAAGAGCACGATCAGTCCGGGCTCGCCAAATTCCGCGGCGCCGCGGTAGATGAACTCGAGGCCGAGCGTCGTTTTGCCGCTGCCAGCCGGCCCTTCGACGACGATGACGTTGCCCCGCGGAATCCCGCCCCCCAAAATTGGATCGAGGCCGGTCACGCCAGTCCTCACGAGATCGATATCGGCCATGGCTACCTCGCTGCGATTCGTTTCGCGTGTTGTTGCCGTACGCGTGCGGATTTGTCGTCGTGTCCCGCCCCCTGATCCGTGGCCTCCTGCGCGCCTACCGTCTTTATCGTGCGAATCAATTTCTCACGACCTTCTCGCGTCGAGGCGATGTCCAGCACGGAGCGCAACCAACCCGTCTCGGGTGTCGTCAACACGTAAAGTCGTGCGTCATGTGTCGGATTCTGTGAGCGCTCCACGAGGCCCGCGTTGGTGAGCAGGTCGAGCGAGCGCGCGAGCTGATTCAGATCGTAGCCGACGTACGCGGCGAGGCGCTCGCTGGTCAAAATCGCACGCGGATGTCGATGGAAAAACAGGAGCAGGTCGAGATCGCACGGGTGACGCAAGACACCGATGCTGCCCAGGAGGTGCTCGACCCGTCGGCCTGTCATCAGTGCGTGCCTCCCGGTGAACTTCCGCGAACTCGTCATTATAATCTCGCCTCTGCCGTGATGCAAACCAGCGTCCATTGCGCGCGCACAGCGATCCATACGAATCAAACCGTGTCGCATTGGCCGGGCGGGTGGGCTCACCTCGCGGCACACGGCCCTCGGCAGCGGCGACACCACGTCTCTCCTATAATCGGCGCGGACAACGGTCGGAAACTTCTTATGACTACAACTGCGTCGGCTCAGGCGTCTACCGGTATTGCCGGACTGGACCAACTCATGCGCGGGGGCTTCCCGACCCGTCGCATGCACCTGATTGAGCCGGCACCGGCAAGACGACATTGGCTCCGCAGTTCCTGCTGGCGGCCACGAGTCGAGGTGAGAAGCCCGCGAGACCTGAGGCCTTGCTGAGCCTCATCGATCGGCTGTTGAGTGCTCCAGACGGGTCGGACGCAAACCGGGACTAGAAGGTCTGGCCCGGCAAGCGAGTCAGGGCTTCGCTCGCGAGGAGTGAACTGCAGCAGCTCCGCATCGTTATCCCCAGGTTGACCTCGAGCCCCGGCGATGTGCTGCAGTAGTGCCGGCGAGTACGCGACGTCTCTCCCACACGACCGCGGCTATGACACTGG
>JAIVJN010000075.1 GCA_020200025.1 Acidobacteriota bacterium
GCAATATGTCGACCTGATGCAGGGTGAGTTCCCCTCCACGTGCAAGGTCCTCGCTGCCGTCAAAGATGAGGGGCGCGATTACCGGCCGGATGCGAAATCGCGCTCGGCGTGGGACCTGACGACACACTTGGCAACCGCTGACATCTGGTTTCTCGACAGCATCATCGGCGGCAGCTTCGCCTTTGACGCGGGCAAAGAGAAAGAAGCCGTCGCGCGATTCACCTCGGTCGACGACGTGGTTCGCTTCTACGAGCAGGCCTATCCCGCCAAGCTTCAAGAGGTCAGCGCCATGTCTCCCAGCGACCTGGTGCGAGAGGTGGACTTCTTCGGTATGTTCAAGCGGCCGGCCGTGACGTTTCTCGGTCTCGCGAACAATCACAGCACCCACCACCGAGGACAGCTGGCCGCCTACCTGCGCGCGTTGGGATCGAACGTGCCGGCCATCTACGGTGGCAGCGCGGACGAGCCGATGATGGCCACCTAACGCTCGAACGCTTACGTCGTTCGATGACGAGCGGACGGGGGCGACGGGTGCGACAGGTACTTGGGTGCCATGTGCGAGAGGTGCGTCCGTGCGTCGCACGTGAAGCACGCGCACCCACGTACCTGAGCACCCATCGCCCACGCCGCACTCGATCAGCAGGCGTTCCCGACGGGTTCGTCGCTCAGCAGCCAACGCACGGCCTCGGCTTCGTCGGTGAAGCAGCCCATCACCACGCCGGTGGGCTCCGACACGGCCTGCAGCATACGAATGAACCCGAACTGGGCCCCGTCGAGAGCCAGATACGCGCGGCGCCTCGGTAGCCCTCCGTGCTGCATCGCCACCGCCACCGTCTGCTGCACACCGTCATGGTACGGGGCGGTCGCGATGTCCATCTCGCGAAGGTCGAACAAGGCGCGCGTCCCGTCGGTGAGCGTGCCTTGCGCCATCAACCACAGTCGAAGTTGGCGCTGCTCGTCGATCGAGGGCCACGCGCCCGTGACGACGACACGGAGAAGACCCGTGTGATGATCGAAGCGCGCCGTCACCGCCATACGGCTCGTCGTCGACCAGGCCGCATGTGAGCGCCGAGCATCTCGGTCGGGGTAGCGGTCATCCCCGCCAGAATACCTCGGTCGCCGAGCGCGGCGTTGCGCGTCCGACGCGCAGCCTCCCCTCGAGCGCTCGTGGCTCGGTAATGACTGAGCAGGCACGCGCGGCGCCCCTGCCACGATGGAACCACGTCGCCCGCTGCCACGTATCGACAACCATCTGCGGCTGTCTACCGTCGAAAGCCACAACGTATGACATTTCTGAAGCGTCTTCTCGGTCAGGGAGCGAGCCAACCGGCTCAGCGTGTACGAATTTGCGTTGAGTGCGGCATGCCGGTGGCCGATCACAAAGAGTGGTGTTCGATTCTGCGAGGGCAGAGGGACATGGCCTCGAAGCAGGCGCCCGCGTCGGCCGAGTCTCGTTAGCGAACGAGCACGGTCGATCGTGCGGCGTCGGGCTCGACGAAGCGGATCAGGGTGTCGGCCTCCTGCTCGACCTCGGCGCGGGCACGCTTAGTCAGCGGCGCGAACGGCTCGACGACGAGTGTGGCGGCGCGGCCTCGACGCTGAACCTTCCAGAGCCCCGCCACGAATCCATCCACCAGCACGGTGGGCAGGACGCGGAGCCCGGGTCGAAATACCTTCGCCCGATATTCGCGCGGTACTAGGCGCTCGTCGGCGCGCGACACGATGACGTTGTCCCATTCGGGCAGAAAACGAACGGGCGCCGGCATCGTGCCGTCAGGTCTCGGCGCGTCCGGCAGATCGAAGAGCGTGGCGCGTCCCGGGCCCCCGAATTCTCGGAGCCGCGACCCGAGCGAGTCGATCGCGCGCTTCAGTCCTGCCAAGCCCGACCAGGCCTGCACATCCGCCACCGTCGCGGGGCCGAACGCCTGCAGATAGCGGATCACGAGCTCATCAGCGTAGTCCCCATCAGCCGGAGATTTTCCCAGCCAGGCGTCCGCCGTGATGAAGTCGGCTTGCGCGGGGAAGCCCCAGCCGGCGTGTATCGGCACCTGAACGACCGGCAACCGAGTACGGACCGCATAGGCCATGGCGCGCACGTCAGCCGTCGGATGGCGCCTCGCAAGCGCGTCGCGGAAGGCGTCGAACGTTTGCGGTGTGGCGAAGAACGCCCTCCCGAGCTCGACCAGGCGCTCGAGCTCGAGATCTGCCGCGCGGTCCTTCAATACCGAGATCGCTCGATCGAGGCAAGGCTGCAGCGTGCGACGGAAGCGGAGGTAGTCGACCGCAGTCATGACATGCAGCGTGGCGCGCATGGCGGGTGCTCTGACCAGTCGTCGCTGCATCAACTGGTCGACGACCTCGCGGCGGTCGACCCCTGCCAGTCGCGACCACAGTCCGACGATGGGAGGGCGCGCAAGCTGCGCTTGCAGGCCCAAGACTTGTTCGACCGTCTCGCTCGGCGTCATCTGAGCGCGGGCCAGGAGCATCTGGCGAGCAAGCGTGGCGCGATTCAGTTGACGAAGGCTCAGCGTCTCGGCTGCGGGCACCCGGCAATTATGGAATGGCGGCGGACGCTCGCGCTCGCCGTGTGGCGACCAGGCGCCAGAAGCGGGGCTCGTCGAGCAGCGTGATGCGGTGGCCCTTCTCACGCAGGCGCTTGATCTCCATCAGCTTCAGCCCGCCGTCACGACCCGCCGCTTGCAGCGCGTTGGGACGGCCGCGCACGACGACGGTCGTTCGAGCGGAAGCGGTGCCGTGAACGATGGCGCCGGCACGGCGAGCGGCGCGAGCGGCCTCCTTGCGCGGCTTGTGCAAGATGCCCGTGAACGCGAGGTGCACACCTTTGAGCGACGTGAGCGAGGCGGTGTCGAGCGGCGCCGGCGGATGGCAGAGCGCGTCGATCAGCTCGTCGGCGCTCTCGTAGCGCTTTCGGCGCTCACCAATACAACGATAGACAATTTCCTTCAGATGATCGCTGCAAGGAAGCGTACGCACGTCGGGCGTGTGGATGCGCCTGCGCGCGTCGCCTTTGACGAGCATGCCGATCAGTTGTCCCACCTGATAGACATCGTCGCGCGCTTGCCACTTGGGGGCCGAGCCGGCGACGATGTCGCTCGGTGCCGTCAACACGTTCATGGTGCGTACGGTGATGCCTCGACGGTCGCTCTGCTGTCGCACAATCCCAAAGTCGCCGAGCTTCAGCCGCAGGCGGTCGCAGACGAACACGTTCAGTGGCGTGAGGTCGCGGTGAAGCATCTGACCGCGGTGGAGCTTGCCGAGCACCTGGAGAATCCCGGCAATCTCGCGCCGCGTCGCCGCCTCGGACCAGCGCTTGCCGGAACGTTGGAGATAAGCGCTCAGGTCGCCGTGCGCCGCGTGCTCGAGCGCAAGGCAGTACAAAATCGCGCCGTCGGCGCGCACGATCGGGAACACGTCGAAGACGCGGATCGCACGCGGATTGCCGTCGAGCAGTTGACCGAAATACGCCTCGCGCAGCCAGCCATCGATGCGCGGGCTCACCTTGACGCAGAGCATCCGAGGCACGATGGCCGAGCGTCCGCGACGAAGGGCGAGATAGACCTGCCCGAAACCGCCGCGGCCGAGCAACCGCTCGATTCGGTATTCGAGATGCGTTTCGGGGCTCGCGATGACTTCCGCCGGCCTCAGCAGATGCTCGCGGTCGAGCACCGACGCGATGGCCCTGGTGCTGCGCGTCGTCGCCTGCGTGGCGCCGTTTGGCGAACGAGGAGCGTGAGGCATCGCCGAGGATCAGCATAGCGCCAGACGCGACACGGCACACGTCATGCGCCATCCGGTAGGAGGCAGAAGGCTAGACCATCCAACGCCGTTCCTGAGACACTTGAGCATGCGCATTCGCTTAACCGCGGTGCTCGTCATCTGCGCGTGGCTTCTCTCCATCCATGTGGGTCGAGCGAGCCAACCAGCGGTGACCGCCTCGGGCGCATGGATCGCGGAACCCGCCGCCGGTGCGACCACCGCACTCGGATACCTGGAGATTCACAATCCTACGATGTACGACGTGTATGTGGTCGGCGTGACGTCGGACGTCGCGAGCGTCATCGAGCTTCGCCAGGGTGGTTCGAGTGGCGAGGCGAAGGTGGTGAAGGAGTTGACGGTGGCGGCCTTCGGGTCGCTGACGCTCGAGCCGGGCGGTGCGCACATGCTGCTGAAAGAGCTCAAGCGACCGCTCGAGGCAGGCGATGCCGTCGAGCTGACGGTGAAGACGGATGGCGGCGTCTCCCTGAAGGTCACGGCTGGGGTGCGTTGACGTTCCGTTCGTGGTGGCCACGGCACTCGTCAACACCGGCAAACACGTCAAGCTCAACCGTAGGATCCGGCACGCAGGGCCCTCCCGAAGGGCGGCAGCAGGCGCGGCCCTTGCTTAATGACGAAACATGGGTCTCCAGCGCGGATCGAGGGGCGAGATCATGCCCAGGGTGAGCACTAACAGCGTCATCCTGGTCGACGGAAGCACGATGCTGCTGCCTCCTTTGGTTCGCGTCTTCCCACGCCCGGACGTCTATGTGCTCTGCTACGGCCGGGCGCGCCGGATTAGAACGGCACGGGTGCCCCTCTATCCCAACCGTCACGACGTCGCCCGGGCTCTGCTGGTCCTCGACTTCGGGCGCCCACCCGAAACGCGTGGATTCGCGAGGGCGTCGACCCCGCCGGCCGGCGGCCGTTTTGATCCGCGGGAGCGCTGCCCCGTGCTATGATACAGGTCGAGTTTTTGGGGTCCCGCTACAATTCGGCAACGCCAGCTTCCCGCCCAGCCCTCATCACAGCTCCTGCCTACCCTACGCAACCGCCGCGGCGCGCGCCGAGGTCCACGTGCGAAGGATTTCGCAGATCAACATAGCGGCTCCGCTCGGCGAGAACGGCCCGGATATCCAGGAGACAATATGGCGAGTGTCAACGGCACGATCAAGCGATTGGTGAGTGACAAGGGTTTCGGATTCGTGGCGGCCGACGATGGATCGGAGTATTTCTTCCATCAGAGCGCCTGTAACGGCATGCGTTTCGACGATCTGCGCGAGGGGCAGTCGGTGACGTTCGAAAAAGGTCAGGGTCCGAAAGGGCCGCGCGCCGAAAACGTCAGACTGTCCTAGGGTGTCCCGATCCCGCACGGCTTGAGGTTCACGTCGGGCTGGCCAAGCAGCCCTCGTGGTTCTGCACGTTCGCCCTCGAGGCACACGTTCCCAGGGCCTAGGGTTGCGATGTTGGTTCGACCGACCCGCCTCGGACGCGCGTCCCTTCCTCATCCTTCCTCCCGCACCCATGCACGGGCGCGGCGACAATCGCGTAAACTTTGAAGCGCCGCCCGAGGGGCGTCGCTCTCTATGATTCAGTCTGACGTCCAAGCTCAGCAGCGCCGGTTGGGCCCATGGTGGCTCGCCGTGTTAGCGCCACTGGCCGTGCTTGGACCGTCCGTGGCGCTCACATTCGGACTGCGGGACGACTATTCGATCCTCCGCGAGGTCCATGAACAGCCGGGGCAGGTGCTGGCGTTTTGCGCCGCGCAGGGACGCCTGGTGTACGGGTTCCTCCTGGAGCAATCATTTGCCTACATCGATAGCGTCGACGGGTTGGTGTACGCGCGACTCTTGGGCGCGTTGCTCACCGGTCTGGCGGGCGCCAGCGTCGCGCGCACCCTTGCACGCTGTTTTCATTGGAACACGCTGGATGCGGTCGGCGTCGGCGCGTTGCTGACGCTACTGCCCGCACCGCAGGTGATCTCGAGCTGGGCGATCACGTGGCCGCACGCATTCGCGGGACTGCTCGGGGTCACCGCGTTTGCCCTGGCGGAACGCAGTCTCACGCGCGAGGGGCGCCCTTGGGCCTTTATGCTGCTTGCCATTGCGGTTCTCATTGCCGGCACGCTGACCTATCAATCGAACGCGCTCCTCTACCTCGTGCCGCTTGCCGCCGGGTGGATTCGGGCGGAGCCGCGTCGCGGCTGGAGGTGGCTCTCCGCCCATCTCGGTCTCGTGGCGACGGCCTTGGCATCGAGTTATGTGATCACGGTCGTGCTGTTCCGTGCGCTCGGCTTCACGATCTCGGACCGCGTTGCCATCGACTGGGACGTGCCCGGGAAGCTGGCCTGGTTCATGGCCAACCCGCTGCCCGAGGCGGCGGCGCTCTTCGTGCTCCGCGACAGCATGAGTCGAACCGAGCCTTGGTACGCTGTCGCCCAGTACGTGACCGCCGCCGCCGTCCTCACTGCGCTCGTCACTACAGCAGGCGTCCGGGACACCCTGCGGCGGGCCACAGGCTGGATCGTGATTCTGGGTGCGGCCTACGCGGTCAGCTTCGTGGCCATCGAGCGATGGGCGGCGTATCGCACGCTGTGGCCGTTGACGGGAGTGATCTTGGTGGCGGCGTGGCTGGGCGGCCGACGCTGGATTGTGTGGTGGGCGACCGGGTTCGGGCGACGAGTGTTCGAACACCCGAGTGATCGCATCTGGGCCGGCAGACTCCTGACGGCGGTGGTGCTCGCGGCCGCCGCGAGCAGCGCGTCGCGCAACGTCCGAGAGCTCATCGCCAAACCGCAGGCGCAGGAATGGGCGCGGATGCGCGACATCGCCGCCGACTTCGATCCGGCTCGCGGCGGCCGCGTGTTCATCGTATTGCCGCGGCCGGCGGACACCACGGCGCCCGTGCGCCATCTCGATGAGTTCGGCTCGCTCTCGGCCGATTGCGATTGGGCGGCGCTCGAGATGTTCAAGCTGGCGCTGCGCACGGAGCACGCGGCCACGCCGAATCCCGCCGCTCGTCTGGCGTGGCAGAGCGGCTACGCGATTCCGGCCGGCACGCAGGTGGCGCGCGTGATCGCCTTTCGCGATGACCGGCGCGTCTCGAGCGAGGTCAGCCCGCCCATGGAGGCGCCGCGCCGGAACACGTCGCAGCCCGGGGCGCGCCCAGTGTTTCGCTGAGTCGCGCATCGGTTCACCACGGGCGCTAACCGCTGTATGGAGGGGTCGGCCTTGAAAGGCCGCCACGACACCTGAAAAATGCGGGCGGGGCGTGGGAAGATGGCGCAGAATGGGGAGGCGTCGCCCGGCTGAATCGTCGTGCCGGCTCGCGGCAGAGACTCACGCACGACCAGGCCGTGCTTGGAGGAATGAAGCATGAAGAATACCGTGTTCGTCGT
Source organism: Acidobacteriota bacterium (assembly GCA_020200025.1). GTDB lineage: Bacteria > Acidobacteriota > Vicinamibacteria > Vicinamibacterales > UBA2999 > JAIVJN01. Next base: position 7,172 of record JAIVJN010000075.1, read on the forward strand.
TGCCGCCGCGTGTGCGCTGGCGGGTGGATGGATGTGCGCGACGCGATGAAGGCGGGCAAGACCACCGTGATCATCGGCACGGGCGGCATCGAGCCGAACGGTCCGTGGCTGGCGCTCGGCAAGCATCAGTACGTCCTCAAGGCGAACTGCGAGGCCATTGCCCGGAAGCTGGGCAACGCGCTGTGCGCCCCGCTCATCCCTCTGGTACCCGAGGGCGGCATCGAGCCGAAGAGCGGGCACATGACCACCGTCGGCACGCTGAGCATGCGAGAAGAAACCTTTCAGGCCATGCTGACCGATGTCGTCACCAGCTTGAAGGCGCACGGCTTCGAGAACATCATTCTGATCGGAGACAGCGGCGGCAATCAGCGCGGCCAGAAAGAAGTGGCCGAGAAGCTGAACACGCAGTGGAACGGCACCCCGGTCGTCGCCCACATCCCCGAGTACTACGACTATGCGAGTGTGAACAAGGCCATGACCGAAGCGGGCGCGATCAAGGAGAGCGAGAAGGGCGACGGCCTGCACGACGATCCGATCATCTCGCTCAACATGTTCGTGACCGACCCGAACTCGATCCGCTACGAACAGCGCGTCAAGGCGGGCAAGGCGACGATCAACGGTGTGCCGATTGCCGACAAAGCCAAGAACGCCGAGATCGGCAAGAAGATCGTCGAGTTCCGCGCGACGAAGACCGTCGACGCCATCAAAAAAGCCATCGCCGCGAAGGGCAAGTCTTCCACCACACAGCCGTAACGGCCGGCGCGGCCGCAGGGACCCCGAGCGTCGGTCCGTCGCTCGATCCCCGCGGCCATCTCTCTCGCGCAGGTGGTCCCCTCGGACACCACCCGACGGCGCCAAGCTATCGGCGTGTTCGCCGACCCGGCAGAGATGCAGGCGCATCTCGACGAGATTGGTGGACGGCGGTAAACGCGCAGCGGGCCCCCATCGCCCGCCAACCACTAGGAAGCCTCTCCTACAGCGAGACGCGTCCCTTGGGACGCCGCTCCCGCATGAACTGAGACGGGAGTCCGTTTCAGTGGCCCGTTGGGCTTGCTACCTTGGCTACTCGGTCCCGACGAGGCGCCATCTGTGACGAATGAGATCGCCATCGCAATGCCCTTATCTCTGCGTCTCTATCTACGTGGTAGCCGCAGGCTGCGACTCAGCCGAGGGCCACTAGAACTGACGCTCAGCCGTCCGGGCATGGCGCTCCGGAATAGTGGCACCTCGACCTGGCAGGGCCGCGTCCGGTATTCAGGTCGGATCCTGACTTTTTTACCGACGGAGTTCAACTG
>JAIVJN010000301.1 GCA_020200025.1 Acidobacteriota bacterium
GTTGATGAGGATGAGCCCCGCCGATGCCACGGCGACCCACAGCCATTGGGGGACGGTGGGGAACCAGAACGCGAAGTAGATCGCCACCGCCGTCACCTCCGCACCGATGGCCAATATCTGAATGAAGCCATAAGTGGCGCGGACGACGAACCCGAACCAGGGCGAGAGGTAGCGCTCGGCATAGACGCCGAACGATCCCGCGAGCGGGTGCACGACCGCCATCTCAGCCAGGGCATATGCCATCACCAGGGCGATGGCCGCACCGATCACGTAGGTGACGATCACGCCTGGCCCGGCGAGCCCGATCGTAACGGTGCTTCCGAGGAACAGGCCCACCCCGATGGCGCTCCCGATGGCGATCATCGTGAGCTGGCGGGAGCTCAGCGCCCGCTGCAATCCCTCTTCGGTGGCGGAGGAGGTGAGGGCAGGCTGTGCGGTGGGCATCGGAGATCTTCGCCGGGGGCGCGCTATCCGACGCGCCGGAGCGGCGCGGGCCGTTTGCGGGACGGGGCCGAGCGACTGCGATCGGCGCGCGCGTGAAGACCGTCACGCAGGCGGCCGAGCAGCCCGCTCAGTTCGTTGAGCGCCGACCTCGGCATGAACGAGAGAATCTCTTCGATGTCGGCCGCATGTGCCGGTAGGACCTCGTCGGTTACGCGACGGCCCCGGTCGGTCAAGGCCACACGAATCACGCGCCGATCCTTCCCGTCCGGGCGCCGCTTGACGAGGCGCTGCTGCTCGAGTCGATCGACGATGCCCGTCAGGTTGCCGGAGGTCACCAGCAGGAGCCGACTCAGCTCGACGAAGGTGAAACCGGCGCTGTCGGCGCGCGCCAGCTCGGCGAGCACATCGAACTGCGGCAGCGTGAGGGTCCAGCGGCTGGCCACGCGCTGACGTGCCTCGCGCATCAACAGGTTGTAGCATCTGGCGATCCGCAGGTGCGTGCGCACCGATTCGCGGGTTCGCCCCTGCATCGGCTTCGGTCGTCCCGTCGGGAGGTTTGTCATCCGTTGTTCCTGACCCTGGTCGCAGCGACGCGTCCTCACTGCGTGCGTGACCCGGGGCCTGCTTTGAGATACCGATCGAACCATTCGAGGATCCGCCGGTTCGCGTCGAGTGCGTCCTGCCGGGAATGGCGCGACAGGCTATGGTCACCGTGTGCGTACGCCACCAGCTCGGCGATCTTGCCGAGCTGCCTGAGCGCATAGAACATCATCTCGCCTTCGCCGAAGAGAATCGTCAGGTCCTTCTCGCCGTGCAGAATCAACACCGGCGTGTTCACCTTGTCCAAGTGAAAAAACGCCGACTGCGAGAAATAGCGCTCCGGGAACTCGAACGGACTGCCCCCCATTCGTGCCTGCCCCGTTTCGATGTTTCGCGAATCGCGGTCCCGTCCGCTGGCCCAGTTGCGGAACAGCTCCGGCGGGGTGGCGCCGGAGACCGCCGCGGCGAAGATGTCCGTGCGCGTGATCAAGTTCGACGTCGCATAGGCGCCAAAGCTGTGCCCCCACAGACCGAACTTGCCATTGGCAAAGTCCATCTGGCGCACCGCGTTCACCGCCGGCACCACGCATTTCTCGAACGAATCGGCCGTCTGCCCGACGCGAACCTTCACGTTCGGCATCAGCATCGCGTACCCGTGGCTGATGAACACCTGGTCCCGGGCGTTGAACCGGTGCCTGGCCGGTGTCATCTTTTCGTAGACCCACGTGATGACCGGTACCTTGTCCTTTGGTCGCAGGCCGACCGGCTTGTAGAGCAGGGCTCCCAAACGATCGCCATCGGCGCTGTGGAAGTAGAACAACTCGGGCTTACTGAACGTGAAGCGCGCGAGCTGCGGATTGAGAGTGGTCATTCGCGTACGCTGACCGTCCGCGCCAACGATCCAGAGATCGGTCGGCCGTGTCGCATCCTCGACGGCAACGATGACGCCGCCCGCGATCGGGTGCAGCCGACTGTAGGACTCTGGCCCGCGAATCAGCGGCTCGAGCTTCTGGTCGGCCATGGTGTAGCGATACACGGTCTCGTCGTACGTCACGTTGTCGACGGCGCGGAAGAACAGCGCGACGCCATCCGGACTCCAGGCAGGGGTACTGACCTGATCCGCGAAGCCGCTGGTCAGGTTCTTCGACGAGCCATCCGCCTCGACGAGATAAAGATCCATGAACGGCTGCGCCGTCGTGTACATTCCCGCTTTCACGGGCTCGAGCTCGGGATCGGTCACCGTCGGATCGGCCACCAGCGTCGCGAAACGCGCAAGGTCGGGAGACCAGACCGGCTCGCCGACAGGTAGATTCAAGGCATCCAGCCACGGCTTGGGCTCGCCGGTCCCGTCGGCCGGCAGCACCATCAGGCGTCCGCCGCGCACGAAGACCAACTGCCGTCCATCTGGCGACCAGGAAAAGCGGGTGCGCTCGGACAGTTTGCGCGCTGCCGGAGGCGCGCCGCCTGCGACCCCGACCGGCAACACGAATGTGTCGTTCTGCTCTTTGCCGATGAGGCCGAGGGTCTCCGGTGCGGGCGCCACGTACATGATGTGACTGCCGGTCGGCGACACCTGGAACGAGCGCAGCACGATCGGATCGGGCGTCAGCGTGGTGGACACGCCGGTGCTGACGTCGATCGATACGAGCGTCGCCTGGCTGGGATTCGTGAAAGGCTGATCGCCCGGAACTCGCGCGTCGCTGCTCTTGATGGACCGCACTCTGTAGGGCTGCACGGGCGGGTCGGGCAGCGCCGCAGCCACGATGAGGGTCTTGCCCGACGGGTGCCACTGCGGCGCGAGAGAGAGGCGCTCCGTGAACGTGTCGCCAATCGGCATCGTCTCGTCACGGTCGGCCTCCCAGATCACCGCGCGGCCCTGGCCGTTTTCCTCGCGAATGAACGCCAGACGTCGCCCATCGGGCGACCACACCGGGAACGCGCTGTGCGCGGCCGCCGTGGTCAGCGCCCGTGGCGCCGCAGGCGGCGCGCCGCCGAGCGTCTGCACATGAACGTATCCGGTCGGCCGCCCTTCCTGCACGTTCCACTCGTCGTCCTGGTCGGTGAGGACGTAGGCGACCCATCGGCCGGTCGACGAGGGCGCGATGGGCTGCCCCCCGGCGAACGTCCGGACGGCGAGCATGTCTTCCGCCGTGAACACCGGCGCGGGCTGCCCGGCGGCGCGCGCAGGAATCAGCAACAGCAGGAAGAGCGCAATCGCGCTGGCACGGGTGTGCATGAAGCCCTCCAGCAGCCTGATGAAAAAGCTCCGCGTCTGAAGTCAGAGTCGTTACTGGGTGCCCGGCCGGCGATTGACCGGCAGATCGAGCTTGGATCGATCGATGATCCGACCGTTCTTGATCACGGTGTCCACCAGCTTCGCGTTGTCGATGTCTTTGGTGGGATCGGCGTTGAGCAGAACGACGTCGGCGAGCTTGCCGGGCTCGATCGTGCCGAGCTCCTCGAGCTTTCCCAACGCGCGCGCCGCATTGCGAGTCGCGATCACGATGGTGTCAGCCGGACTGATCCCCGCGCTCACCAGCAGCTCGAGCTCCCGATGCAGAGCAGGGCCCGACGACTGATCCGTCCCGGCGGCGACGATGTCCTTGCCGGTCTCGTTCAGCCGCTTCATGTTCTCCTGCGCGACCGGCGTCATCACCTTCATCCAGGCCGCCCAGCGATTCTCTTTCTGCTTTGCCGACTCTTCGGTCCTAAGCCGCTGACGCTCTTCGGCCTCGAGGGTCGCCTGATAGAGGGGCTCGTCGAGAAAGTCGGGGTGATCGGCGAGCCGGCTGTAGTTCTCGCCGATGGTCAGCGTCGACACGGTCGGCACGCGTTTGACCGCCATCATCTTCAGGTACTGCTCGCTGACGGGAGCCTGAATGATCGGATGAGCCATCGTGTCGGCTCCTGCGTAGATGGCTTCGAGGGTATTGTGCTCGTTGGAAGTGTGGACGATGACGCGGACGCCCTTGCTGTGATAGTAGCGGATGATCTCTTCGAGCATAGCGTCCGGCAACTGGTTGATCTGTGGCCGTGTCCCCCAGCCGTGCTCGTCCTGTCCAATCTTGGCGAGATCGGGTTTGGTGGCGAGGTGATCGTCGAGCAGCTTGCGGTCAGCCGGCCATGCCTCGACGTTGTAGGGACCGCCATGCCCATTCGGACTGGCGACCGTGCCGCCGGTGGCGAGGATGCGCGGGCTGACGATGGCGCCGCTTTGTTCCTTCGACCGAAGCCCCATGATGTAGTCGGGCCGGTTGCCGGCATCGAAGACGGTGGTCACACCGGCGTAGAGATAGCCGTGCAGCGCGCGAATGCCTTCGCGCTCTTGATCGGCAGACGACTGGTCCCTGCCGCGGGCGCCGCGCAGGTGGATGTGCGCATCGATCAGACCGGGTATGAGGAACTTGCCTGCCCCATCGATCGTGGTGGCGCCTGCCGGCGCTTGGACCGTCGTGCCGACCTCCTTGATTCGATTGCCCTCGATGACCACCGTGACGCCCGCGAGCGGCGCCCGCCCAGTGCCATCGATCAGCGTGACGCCGCGGATGACCGTCAGGGGGCCTTGCGCGGGCGTGATCGCGGGAGCGACAAGGACGAGAAACGCGAGAATCCAGCTTCGTTTCACCATGAACGTTGCCCGATGGATGTCGTCGCGCCGGCCAGGCGCGTCGTACGCCGGGATGGCCCCTGGCGGCGCCGATAGTTTAGTCCTAAACGACCCGGGCTTCCGACCTTTACGCCTGAGCAACTTGGCACTATAGTGACGGCGTTCGGCAGCCTTCCGCGTCCATGCGCATCATCGGCCTTCCGCTTTCCAGCTTCGTCGTGCTGATCGTGATCCCCTCGATCATCGTCGCCTACCAGTTCTATTACTGCTGGCAGGTCTACACCGGCCGGCGCGACTGAGATTCTGATCCTGTGCTGACCCTCGGCGGCGTCGGCGTGATCGTCTTCGCGCTCTACATGGCGCTGCTCGTCGTCATCGGCATCGTCGCGTCGCGCTACCAGCGTACGTCCGAAGATTTCTGGGTGGCAGGACGTCGGTTCGGCATCGGCCTCCTGGTCATCGCCGAGGTGGCCTCGGTGCTGCACGGAGGCTCGGTGCAGGGCGGCGTCGCGCTGGCGGCCCGCTTCGGCGGCGTCGCCATTCTCCCCTTCATCAGCTTCGCCGTCGCGTCGCTGATCATCGTGCGGTTCTTCGCGAAGAAGCTCCGGATGATGGCGGGCTTCACGCTGCCAGACTATATGGGCGCACGGTTCGAAGGCAACTTCATCCGCGGCTACAGCGCGGCGATCGTCGGCATCTCGAGCGTGCTGTACATGATCGCGCAGATCCGCGTGATGGGCTTTCTCCTCGAGCGGTTGCTCGGCATACCCTTCATTCCCGCGATGGCGCTCGGCACGAGCATCTTCATCGCTTTCGTGACGCTTGGCGGGCTGCTCGCGGTCGTCTGGACCGATATCTTCCTGTTCGCGCTGATGTGGGCGGGGCTCGTGGCAATCCTGCCGGCGGTACACGCCGCGGTGGGCGGGCTGCCCACCGTCCTCGAGCACGCCGACCAACTCGCGCCCGGCTGGACCAGCGTGCGCGGCGTCGCGTGGTCGTGGACCTACCTGATCTCGTGGTGGCTCGTCTGGGTGGTGGGATACTCGACGCGGATCACGATGATCACCAAGGTGTTCGCCGCCAAGGACACCAAGGTGGCGCGGGTGTCGCTGCCCATCACCGACGCGCTGTTCATGATCTTTCTGCTCTACGGCAACCTGTATCTCGGTGCCGCCGCGCGCGTCCTGGTCTGGCCCCAGGTCGCCGACGCGCCCGACCAGGCCTTTCCGGCCCTGGTCACGTTCGTGTCGCAGCTCGCCGGCACTCCCTGGCTTGGCGCCATCGCGATCACCGGCGTGGTCAGCGCCGCGATCGCCACGGCCGACTCGCTGCTGCTGATGACGGGCGCGGCGATCGCCCACGACCTGTTGCGCAAGTGCTACTACGAGCCTCGCGGCGTCGTGAAGGAAGAACGCTTCTATCTCCGCGCCTCCCGCATCACGATCGTCATCGTGGGCATCGTTTCGTTCTTCTGCGCTATTGCGACTCCCGATCTGATCCTCAACATCGTGTCGTACGCGGTCGCCCTGGTCGGTGTGGCGTTCTTCTTCCCGATGCTCTTCGGCATGGGGTCGCCCTACGTGTCGCGGCGCGCCGCCACCTGGTCGTCGGTGGCCGGCTCCATCGCCGGCATGATCTGGACGGTCCCCCACCTCGTCTACGCGGGATGGACCCGAGAGCACGCACCCTGGATTCTCGACATCCATCCCGTCGTGCCCGGTCTCGTCGCGGCGGCGATCCCCATGCTCCGTCGCTCCACGCGCATCGAGATGTCGCCCGCCGCCCTGCGCACGTTCTTTCCCGATCGTGTCCCAGAAACAGCCCTTGCCGGGCGTGCCGCGACCACGCCTGCTGCACGCCCTTGAATCTATGAAGGCACCACCACACCTGCTCGTCGTGACGATCGCTGTCGCCGCGCTCGGCTACCCGCTCTACGGTCAGCCGGCGATGGACCTTGGGGATGCGCTGCGCTGGCGCAACATCGGCCCGTTCCGCGGCGGCCGCGTCACGGCCGTGGCCGGCATCGCCGGCCAGCCGCTCGTCTATTACATGGGAGCGACGGGGGGCGGCGTCTGGAAGACCGAGGACGCCGGCGTGACCTGGAGCAATGTGTCCGACGGCTTTTTCCGCAGCGGATCCGTGGGCGCCGTGTCCGTCGCCGAATCGAACGCCAACATCGTGTATGTCGGCATGGGCGAGGCGTGCTTGCGCGGCAACATCTCCTCCGGCGACGGCATCTACAAGTCGACCGACGCCGGCAAGACGTGGACGCACCTCGGGTTGCCTGATAGCCGCCAGATCGGGCGCATCCGGATTCACCCGACCAATCCCGACCTGATCTACGTGGCCGCCGTCGGCCACCCGTACGGGCCGAATGCCGAGCGCGGCGTGTTCCGCACGAAGAACGGCGGGCAATCCTGGGACCGGGTGCTCTTCGTCGACGACAAGACCGGCGCCGCCGACATCGCGATGGACCCGTCGAACGCGGAGGTGCTCTACGCCACGATGTGGCAGGTGCTGCGCACGCCCTGGGGAATCAGCAGCATGGGGCCCGGCAGTGGGCTCTACAAGTCGATCGATGGCGGTGACACCTGGAG
>JAIVJN010000302.1 GCA_020200025.1 Acidobacteriota bacterium
GCCGAGCATCACGGCTCAAGCGGGAAGTTCAATGTCACGCCCACTGACAGCCGCCAAGTGCCGAATGCGCCGCCGCCCGCCGGCACCCCGGGGTGCGCTCGAAGAAACCGGAGGTAGCGCACGTCCCCGCGAAAACCAACGGCTTCTGTCACCGGGAGGTGCACGCCGCCGCCGAGCATCACGCCGAGGTCGGTCTGGCCGTCCGAGCCACCTGCCGGCGTTCGCACACCCGTCAGCCGCAACAATCCGGCTCCCGCCACGCCGAACGGCTGAATGCCTGGCCGCGGTGAGAGATACAGCACATTGATCATGGCGCTCGTGAGACCGCTCTCGTGGAACGCGTCATCTCCGAGCGAGACCGCGTGCGCCACGTCGAGCTCGACACCCCAACCACGACTCTCGATCACGGCCAGCGAGGCACCGGGCGTCGCGCTCGGATCTTCGACATCGCCACCAGTGGTGAGGCCGATGTGGGGCGTGAAGAGGCCCACGTAGCTGATGTGCGTCTGGGCCTCTGCCGACGCCGGCCAAATCAAGGCGCACGAGCACACGACGAGTGCGGCGCATCTCTTCATGTTCTTCAACTTCGAGGTCTGCCTTTCGATCCTACGCTTCGGTTTGCTGTTTCCGGCAACTTGGAAGACAGGTCAAAGCAGCTCGCGTCCACGCGTCAGCAGCCACGCGCGAGCGTCACGGAACCTCGGGCACACCTCGGCCATGTGGCGCCAGAAACGACGCGAGTGATTGAGCTCGCGGCAGTGCATTAGCTCGTGCAGCAGCACGTACTCGCGAACGAAGGGCGGCACCTGCACCAGACGCCAGTTGAGCGTGATGGCGCCTCTCGGCGAACATGCGCCCCAGCGCGAGTGCTGGTCGCGGACCGAAACTCGGGTGACCGTCACCGCGTGGGCGCGGGCCAGCGCCAGCAGCCTCGGCCCCAGCTCGCTCACCGCCCTCGACCGCAGCCACCTCTCGACGGTTGGCCGAGCGTCGGTCGCATCGACGTCGACACCGCGAGCCACGAGCGTGTCCCCCACGTGGACGATGAGGTCAGGGGGGGCGCCGCGGATGGACACCGCGTGAAGCTCGCCGTCGACCAGGACGAGCGAGCCCTCCCGCCAAGCGCGGCAGGCCAGGCCGGAGGCGCGACGCTTCGCTTGCTCCCGAGCGATCCACGGATGACTGCGCTGCAGGAACGCTGTGGCCTCCCGGCGCGTGCCGCATCGCGGCAATGTCACGCGAACCGTGCCATCCGCGAGGACACGAATGATGTAGCGTCGAGCCCGGCGATGCCGCACGAATGTCACAGGCGGGTCCGACGAGGAGAGTGGGAGGTGAAGCTGCATGAACAAGCTAGGTGCCACGATGCTCGCGTGCGAAGTACAGATACCACTGCGGCTCCTGGTGCACTGTGGCACGTGGAGCACCCCGGCACCGGCGACCTCGCCTCGAGCACCTGAGCACGCAGCGTTCCCGCCAAAGGGCTGGCTCTCATCAATACGGCGGCACTTGGGGCCCGTTCGGCCGGCGATGCACTCCGGCGCCTCCCGTCCTCGGTGTGTCACGTAATCGTGAAAGGCAGCACTAAGATACCAGCATGGCGCCCGAGAGCGAACGGCTCATCGACACCGTCCGCGGCTGTACGTTCGACGACTTCCTGTTCCGCCCGCAGTACAGCGTTCTCGAGCGCCGCGATCCGGCGACCATCGACCTCTCGTGCCGCTTCTCCGAGCACATCACCCTGAAGCGGCCCATCGTCTCCGCGAACATGGATACGGTCACTCGCGCCCCGATGGCCATCGTCCAGGCCGAGGAAGGCGGTCTCGGTATCATCGACCGCGGCTTCAAGAGCGGCGACATCGAGCCGCAGGTACGTGAGGTAGAGAAAGTCAAACGCACGCAGCACGTCATCATCCGCGATCCCTACGCGGTGACGCCCGAAATGACCCTCGGCCAGGCGATCGCGATCATGCGGCGATCGCGTGTCGGGACGCTGGTCGTCGTGGATGCGGAGCGCCGGCTCCGCGGGCTCTTGACCGAGCGAGACGTGCGCTTCGTGCCGACCGGCGAGACAAAGGTGTCGTCGCGCATGACGCCGGTGGACGCGTTGGTGACGGGGGTTGGCGAGCTGACGCTCGACCAAGCCGAGCGTCTCATGCTCGAGCGCAAGGTCAAGAAGCTGCCGCTCGTCGACGCGGCGGGCCGGCTCCTCGGCCTGATCACCTCTCGCGATATCGTCCGGCAAGCGCGCTTGCCATTTGCGTCGCGCGACGCGCACGGTCGACTGTTGGTTGGCGCGGCCATCGGCGCCAAAGGCGACTATCTCGAGCGGGCAGCCGAGCTGCTCAAAGCCGGCGTCGATGTCATCGTCATCGACATCGCCCACGGCCACTCGGTCGTCATGGAGCGGGCGATCGCGGCGTTTCGTGCGCGGTTCGGCGCCACCGAGCTCGTGGCCGGCAACGTTGCAACCGGCGAGGGCGTTCGCTTTCTCGTCGACCGCGGGGTCAACGCGGTGAAGATCGGCATCGGGCCCGGCGGCGGGTGCACGACCCGCATCACCACCAGTTTCGGCGTGCCGCAGATTCAGGCCCTCGTCGAATGCCGATTGGCAGCAGGTGTCACCGAACCGGTGCCGCTCATCGCCGACGGCGGCGTGAGACGGCATGGTGCGATTCTCGAGGCGCTGCTCTTCGGCGGCGACACGGTCATGCTGGGCAGCATGTTTGCCGGCACGGAAGAGACGCCCGGCGAGATCGTGCAGAAGCCGGTGGTGCTGCCCGAGGCGCAGCGCACGGTGAAAGTGCCATTCAAGGTTCTGCGCGGCATGGCGTCGATTCAAGCGATCCGCGATCGACTGGACGTCGAAGACGCCGACTCGGTCGACATCGAGGCGCTCGGCGCCGAAGGCACCGAAGTGAGCGTGCCGGCGCGCGGCTCGGTACGACCCATCGTGCAGGATATTCTGCGGCATCTGAGCTCGTCGGTCAGTTACGGGGGCGTCACCAGCCTCACGGAGCTGCGCGAGAGGTTCTGGGACGACCCGTTCCGTTATCTGCAGAAGCTTTCGGCATCCGCCAAGCGGGAATCATATGAGAGATAGCGCGCGCGACTCGTGCCTTCCGCGGCGGTCCGTGCCGTGATGAGACGCTCACTCGTCGGCACCCTCCTCGTGTTTGCCGTCTCGCTCGCCGCCGCCGATCCCCCGCGCATCGTCGCGATTGGCGACATCCACGGCAGCCTCGACGGACTCGTCACGATTTTGGGCCGCGCTGGCCTCATCGACGCCGCGCGTCACTGGTCCGGCGGCGACGCCACGCTCGTGCAAACGGGCGATTACACCGATCGCGGCACCGACGTGCGCGCCGTGATGGACCTGCTCATGGCCCTAGAGAACGAGGCCAAGGCCGCGCGGGGACAGGTCGTCACGCTCGTGGGCAATCACGAACTGATGAACCTCATCGGCGAGACGCGCGACGCCACGACGGAGATCCTGGCGACCTTCGCAGATGCGGGGTCCGAGTCGAGACGCGAGGCGGCATGGCGAGACTACGAGGCACTGTCGAAGCGGCGCCTGGTCGATCGGCCCGACGCGCCAGATGTTTACCGGCAGACGCGCGAGGCATGGATGACCGCACATCCGCCCGGCTACCTCGAATATCGTGCGGCCTTCGGACCGCGGGGTCACTACGGTCGCTGGCTGCGCGGCAAAGCGGCGATCGCACGGCTCGGGGCGACTGCGTTCATTCACGCCGGGGTGGATCCGGAGGTGAGCGACGCGACGCCGGACGCCGTCAACGAGCAAGTGCGTGACGAGGTGAGGCGTTACGATGCCTACCTGCGCACGTTGGTCGATGGCAAGCTCGCGCTTCCGTTCTTTTCGCTACAGGAAGTGGTGGATGTCACCGTGTGGGAGCTGAAGACCGCAACGGCCTATCTCGAGGCATCGAAGGCCGGCACGTCCGCTCCGCCTCCCTTGTTGGACGGCCGGGGCCTGCGCGAGGCTGTGGCGGTCACCGAGATCGGCACATGGGCGCTGCTGGCTCCGGGGGGTCCGATGTGGTTTCGCGGGTACGCTACATGGCCGGACACGTCAGAACCGTTGCTGACATCGCTCTTGGCCCGATGGCAGGTCGAACGGATCGTCAGCGGCCACACGCCGCAACCATCGGGGATCACCGCCCGTTTCGACAATCGCCTGTTTCTCATCGATACGGGCATGCTCGTCCGCGTCTACAAGGGGCGCCCATCCGCACTCGAGATCGTCGGAACGCGAGTGAAGGCTATCTATCCCGACGGCGAAACGGTGCTGACCCCTCTCGGGAAAAATGAGATCCTGGGATTGTAGATTGCCTACATCCTGAACAGGCTCCATCCCACGACGATGGCGTGAGCGTTCACGCTCGGATTTGGATCGACACGGTTGCCGTTCGAGATGTGCTCGAATCGATAGCCCACGATCGCGCCGCGCCTCTTGTCGCCGAGCAGACGGGCGGCGAGCGTCACATGCGCAGTGTAGTTGGCGCGCGTGGTGTTCGACGGAACATCGACGTTCGTCCACAGCACCCCGCCGCCAAGTTCGGCGAAAGGTGAGAGCCGACGGCCCGGTTCGAGGTTCCAGCGCCACACGAGAGGAGAGACGCCGAGCCCATAGGCTGATCGTGGATTGTACTGCGCGAAGAACGGAACGAGCTCGACCCCCCATTCGAACTGACCACGCCACCAACTCCTGCCCCGCGAACCGGTGAGCACCCTGCTCCAGGAGACGGCAGGGAACGAAAAGGAGTTTCTGACGCCGTAACCGAAAACGGGCACGCCCCATCCGGTGACGGCTGCGACGGTCCACTCGCTCGCGCCGAGACGCAGCGGTTCCGCTGCGGGCGTTTCAGTAGACGTCGGTTGGGACACGGGCGCGACCTGTGCCCATACCTCCCCGCCCATCATCGTCGAGACGATACCCACGAAGGCGGCGTGGGCAAGCGGCCGGGTAACGGCAGAACGGGCGCGAGCAGCGAATGGGTACAATAGGCACATGAGCGGTGAGTTGACGCCGATGGACTCGATCGACGCTTTGGAGGCCGCGCTCCAAGAATCATTCACACGGCCCGTGCTCATCCTCAAGCATAGTCGGGCTTGCGGGTTGAGCGCTCAAGCCTTCGAAGAGGTCAAGAGCTGGCTGGGGCTGGCGGGGAGCGACCGCCCGTCGTACCTGATCACGGTCCAAACCGGTCGCGCTATCGCTCGCGAGGTCACGGAGCGGTTCGGCATTCGCCACGAGTCGCCCCAGGCGCTGGTCGTGCGCGAGGGCCGCGTCACCTGGCATGCATCGCACTTCCGCGTCACCGCAAGCGCCATCGAGAAGGCGCTCTCTTAGCTGTTCGTTTCAGCTCATCTTTCGAGCAACAACCGACGCGACCAGCTTTCCATCGACTTCGCCCTCACGCGAGCGCTCCACGGTCAGCGGCGCGATCAGGGTGGGCAGCTCGCCTGGCTTCAGCAAGAACGCTGGATTCCTGGGGTGACCGCGCTCGGCCTGCCCAATCGTAAAGGTCTCGTAGATCAAGGCGCCACCGGGAACCAGCGCGCGCACGATTGCCGGCATCAGAGGCCTGTGGAGGTAGTTGAAGACCAGGATCGCCTCGTAGCTCGCATTTCCGAGATCGATGGTTCCTGTTTCCAAATCGACGGCTCGCGCATCGATGGGTAGCTCCAAGCGCGCTGCGACACGGCTGAGCGAGGCGACCGCCGACTCGTCGCGATCGATGGCGCACACGCGGAACCCAGCCGCAGCTAATGTCAGCGCGTGTCGACCGCGGCCGCACGCCAGATCGAGGATCTCGCCGCGACGCGGCAGCAGGTCGGCGTTCTCGAGAAGCCAGCCAGCCGGACCGGCGATCGGCTGCGGCCCGAACACCCGCGCGCCCGTCCAATTCGACATCCCGCCGGCCATGTTGATCACGTTCGCCGTGCCCGCAGCGATCAACCAGCGAGCAGCGGCCACGCTGCGCACGCCGTGCTCACAACAGACGATGAGTGGCCGATCCTCTGGTGGCAGCACGGCCGGAGCCGACGCGATGAGGTCGACTGGCAGCAGCCACGCACCGGGAATGTGCCCCAACCGGGCGAACTCCTCCGGGGTGCGCACATCGAGCACCAGCGCATTCCGCTCGATGAGATGCTGCGCGCCGGGCGGAGAGACAGATTTGAGGTCTGACATCAGAGCGAACTCTACTCGCTAGGAGGCCTGATGGGGCTCCTGGACGCGAGGCAGGTCTCGCACCGCCCATTCCGTCATCCCGTCATTCCCTCATTCCCTCATTCCCTCATTCCCCCACTTCATTCCCTCGTCCTTCATTCCTCATTTCGAGTACTGTCAACTGAATGGCCCGTGGCTGGGAAAGCAAAGCCATCGAATCGCAGCAGCAGGATGCGCAAGAGGTAACGGCGGTGAGGCCGGAGGTGACGCCCGAGGAGCGCGAGCACCGGGCGCGGCGCGTCTCGCTCGAGCTGGCACTCTCGCACGCGCAATCCGAGCTTCGCGGCGCCTCCCGGCCTGCACACCGCGAGATGCTGCGGCTCAAGCTGGACGCCATCCAGGCGGAGCTTGCGGGACTTCGGTCCGCCGACAACTAACCCACGCCCGCTCTTTGCAGCAGACACGCTTTCTGCTATGCTTTTGCTGGTTACCCATTGACCCGCGGGCCCTCTTCTCACACCTGACCTCATCGAACCCAGAACGCCTGTTGCTGTCACCATCACGCACAGACCTGTGCTGAGCGTCAGCCGTTAGAGCCTCCAACCGTGCCACCAGTTCGACTCTTCGTTGGTAACCTCCCGTACCAGGCGACGGAGGACGACCTGCGGACGCACTTTTCCGCCGTCGGTGAGCCCACGCAGATCGTCCGACCCCTCGATCGCGAGACCGGCCGCGCCCGCGGGTTTGCGTTCGTCGAGTATGCCGATCGGGCGGTAGCGGAAGAAGCCATCCGCCGCTTCGACGGGCAATTGCTCATGGGCCGTCCGCTTGCCGTGAGCGAGGCGCGCGCCCGCGAAGATCGCGGCCCATCGGGTCCACGTCCCGGCGGCACGGGCGGTGGATACACACCTCGTCCGCCCGGCGGTCCCGGCGGTCCCGGCGGATTCAGCGGGCCTCGTCCTGGCGGGGTGATCTCGACGACATCGAAGCGGACGCCGCCGCCGCAGACGAGCTCCCCGACTTCATGAAGCCCGACGAGCCTGTGATTGACGATGAGCCGGCGGATGTCGGGATAGATGACGTTCCCGTGGCCGACGAAGACGACGAGGACGACGAGGAGCAGCGTTAGGCCCTCACGATGGTGATTCGCGACGACTGCATCCTCTTCTCGGGCGGCGCGCAAGGCGCGGAGAGCGAGTTCGGCAACGCCGCCGAACGGTTCGGCATCGAGGAAGTCAACTTCTCGTTCGATGGGCACAAGTCGACGCGTACCCGCGGGCTGCGCGTGCTCAATCACGAGGAGCTCCGCGCAGGTGACGTCAGCTTGGCCTATGTCTCGCGGCTGATGCACCGCCGCTATCCAGACACACCCACCTTCAGAAAAATCCTGCAAAGCATCTGGTACCAAGTCAACGCCGGTCAGGAAATTTACGTGGTCGGCGCGATTCAGCCGGATCAGACGGTTCGTGGTGGCACGGGGTGGGGCGCCGAGTTCGCCAAGTTGTGCAATAAACCGCTCTTCGTGTTCGATCAGGCGAAGAACGCCTGGTTCTCGTGGGACGGGAAGCACGACCGGTGGTTGCCGCGCACCGACGCTGAGCTCCCAACCATCGAGCACGTCCACATCACCGGTACGGGCACGCGACTTCTCGAAGACAACGGGCGCCGCGCGGTCAACGAGCTCTTCGAGCGATCGTTTGCCGGGGTGTAAAGAGGCGGCAGGCGGCAGGCGGCAGGCGGCAGGCGGCAGGCGGCAGGCGGCAGGCGGCGAACACTAGACCGATTCGTACAGTTCCAATCTTCAATCTTCGATCGGCAACACAATCCGCAATCTGAAATCCCCCCGTCTGCATTTAGAGAAGCCCCGTCTCCCACGGCCCTGTCACCGCGACCGTGAAGCCGGGCGACTGTACGTTGAAGAACAGCCAGCGACCATCCGGGCTGAACGTCGCCCCGGCGGTCTCGCTCGCGCGGAAGTCGCCGGCGATGCCGCCGCGCTCTCCGTTCAGGACGACGTTGTTCCGCGCAAAGCGGAAGAGCTCGCCGCCACGCGTAAGGCCGTGAATCGATGGGTTCTCGGTACCGTCTTCACAGATGACAAGGCCCCCACGAGGACTGAGGCAGACATTGTCGGGCATGTTCAAGACGTCTTTGCCAGGTGACTCGTAAATCAAGCGGAGGACGTCGCGGGCGGGATCGTATTCCCACACCTGACCCATTTCCGTCTCACCCCCGCTGGTGGCGGTGAAGACAATCTTACCGGCCCCGGCTGACGCCCCTTCCAGGCGCGCGAAGGTCGCGGCGCCGTGGGCAAGGCCCTGTGCGAACACCCCGCCGCCGACCACGCCTGCCGCTTCGTGCGCGCGATTAGGGTGCTCGATCGGCACCCACGCCACCGGCAGCACCGCGCCGGTGCGAACGCCGGTGCGCGTGTCGAACTGCGGCTTGCCCGCGACCGCCAGCATCTCCAACCGTCCGCCACGCGCCAGATCGCCGCGTGTAGACGGGAGGAAGCGGTAGAAGCCCGCGCGCCGCGCGTCTTCTGTCTCGTAAACGATGCCCGTCGCCGGGTCGATTGCGATCGCTTCGTGCACGAATCGGCCGAGGGCCTCCAGCGGCTCGGCGGTGGCGCTCCCGGCGAGCGGCACTTCGAAGACGTAGCCGTGCGGCCGCTTCAGCGTCTGATCAGGTCCGGCCTCGAGCACGGTTTCCTCACACGTCAGCCAGCTCGCCCACGGCGTCGGCCCGCCGGCGCAATTCCTGATCGTGCCCGCGAGGCTCGCGCGCGCTCCCAGCCACTTGCCGGCCCGTTGATCGAACTCGAGGGTGGTCGTTCCCCCACTCGCCGCCGCGTCGTATGTCGCTCCCCGGCCGAAGGCGCGGCCCGGGCCCAGTTCGTGGTTCCTGATCAACAGCGCCCGGTCGTTGCCCACATCGAACGCCGCCATGCCGTCGTGGGCGCCCGGGGTGCGACCCTCGTCGTCCATCACATCGCCGGTCCAGCCAAAGGAGAGATAACGAAACCCGGCGGGGAGGAACAAGAGCGGCAAACCGGTGGTTTCGTCGGCGGCCGGTCCGAGCGGCCCGTAGCCGTCGGCCACGGGCACACGACCCCCAGCCTCGCGCACCCGGCTGGCGAAGGCTTGTAGCGGCAGCGCCATGGAGCCCCCAGCAAGGAGCGCATGGTGGAGAAAGGAGCGTCGATTGAGCGGCGTCGACATGAGCATCAGCGTACAC
>JAIVJN010000303.1 GCA_020200025.1 Acidobacteriota bacterium
GGGAAGGGTGGGCGATCGCTCCCCCATTTGGACCCGTTGACCGAGAAAGACAGCTCTTCCCACTCGACGACCGGTCCTTCCACGAAATAACGGTTCTCGGTCACGACATCGTAGCCCGGGTCGGTGAGGGAAGGGCGAAAGTGCTGCTCCATCCGCGCCCGCGCCGAGTAGTGGCGCACGAGCACATCCTGAGCGGCCTGCTGCTGCCGGTGGCGCGCAACGATCTCTTCGACCGTGAGCACGCGCTTGGCGGCGACGCCAGTGCGATCGGACAACACCCCGGCCGCACCGTCGTTGAAGTCGACGAGCATCGGCCGGCCCGTGACCGGCGTTGTCGCTTCGGCCATCGCCGTACTCTGGTCCCTGCGGTAGTCCGTTGCCGGCTGACGTGTGCCTGCGACGAGATCGTGCACGACCGGGATGGCTTCGACGGGCAGCCGCACCCGAATGCGCACCGAACCTGCCCCTGAGGTCTCGTAGAGCAGAAAGCTCGTAAACGTGTCGTTGTCGAAGAGCACTCGGGTCACGAGGTCAGAGGAGCCCGTGGCGCCAACTCGATCGACGCTGAGCGACACAGCGGCCGGCTCGAGCTCCGACATGTCATGCGTCAGGAGGGGGGCGATCGGCTCCAAGGTCCGTAATGTACCGACAAGCCGCGCTGCATCCGTCCGCCATAGGCTTGCCGCGAACGACGTGCCCAGGCCCTGAAGGACCCTCCGGATCGCGCGGAGCTGTACATCCGCATCCGCATGGTCCGCATCGAGGTCGACCCGCTCGACCAACTGGAATTCCGTCCACGCCGCTCGCGCCGGCTGCCCGCCCTGCTCAGCCTCGCCGACGACCAGCAAGTCGATGTACGGCGCCAGCGAGGAGGCCGCCGCCGAGCGGAGCACCGCAGTTGCCGCCGGCGTGTTCGCGCTCGCGGCGATTAGGATCCCGGGTCGGCGCGCGCGCGCCGACGTCGCCGCGAACTCGACAGCGAAGCGCCGCAGCTCGTCGTTTGCGCTCGAGACGCTCACTTCCAAGACCGTGAGGCGGTCGCCGTGCCTCGTGAGTAGAGCCGCGAGCGTCGTGCGCCACTCGTCCAGCACCGCCTGCGAGGTCGGGGCGGGAATGGCGAGCCATGCCGGAATCCTTCGCTCGTCCAATAGCGCCAGCCGTGCGGCCAGCGCTTCCGCACTGCCTGCCACGTCAGAGAGGGTGACGCGGGCGCCGAACGCAATCGGCCGCCGCGAGCCGAGGGCATCGGCTACGCGGGAGGCAATCGGGGCCTCATCGATCGACTCGTCGACGACGATCCGGGGTAGGCGATCCGGCACCGCTTGTGCGCTCAGATCGACAGAAATGCTCACGATCATCGCGCAGACGCCGAACACCCACGCGATCGTCAGGCGGCAAACACGCATGGATCCGCCGCCGACCGTACGGCTTGCTCGATGGCTCCGAGCGTCGTGAACGTCCCGTGCTTCAACACTTCCTGAAAACGCGCCTCGAATCCCGCTAGGCAGAAGTAGTGCGAGAAATGCAGCCGCGGCGAGAGGCGGACGCGTGGCGGATCGGGATCGAGCTCCCATGGGTGCACCGCCAGCATCGCCGCCCATCCTTGCGCGTTGGCCCGCTCCATCGTCGCCAGCACGCGTCGCGGCGACGACATTCGCAGCCCCCACCCCCATCCGAGCGGCATGACGTGCCCGAACCGATCGGCAACGAGCGGCGGCACTTCGACGATGGCGCCACGCGGGGTCGAGCGCAGATGCGGATGTCGCGGATAGTTGATGTCGCCCACGATTCTGAGCGGTGCCATGCTTGCATCGACGCTGAACCCCTGGGCGACGAGCTCGCCGAGCGCCCAGGGCGCTCGATCGTTGATCGACCATTCCGGTGCCCGAAACGCGCGCACGGCGTCGGCGCCGGCCGTCTCCAGCGCGCGAACGCTGCTCCGGACATCGTCTCCGAACGCCTCGCGTGTGAGCTCGTAGACGCGCCGATGCCGCGCGCTGTGAGAGCCGACCTCGTGTCCCGCGCCGAGGATGCGCGTGACGATCTGGGGGAAACGCTCGGCCACCCAACCGACGACGAAGAAGGTCGCCGTGACGCCGGCTCGATCGAGGCAGTCGAGCAGGCGTTCGGTGGTCGATATCACGCGCGACGGCAGACGTTCCCAATGCTCTTCGGCGAGCGGCCCACCGCATCCGCAGATGTGAAACCAATCTTCGACGTCGACGGTGACGAGGTTCATGACGTGCTCGCCGGCCGGTTGGCTTCGACAAAGGCCGCGATGGTGTTGACGGTGCGCAGCACCTGGGTACCGGTCTGCTCGTCCGTGATGGCCACACCAAAGCACCGCTCGATCTCGAGGACGAGCTCGAGGACATCGATCGAGTCGAGGCCGAGACCCTCACCGAAGAGCGGCACGTCATCGCCAATCTCTTCCGGCTTCATCGGTAGGCGCAGGCTACGAACGATGGCCTGCCTGATTTCGTCGCGCAACGCGGTCATGATGTGAGTGCGGGATGGCCTTCTGCGTTCTGCCTTCTTCGGCGTCCGGTCACAGCAGTCCACCGTCGACGGCAATGACCTGCCCGGTGATGTAGCTTGCGGCATCCGAGGCGAGAAACGCCACCAGGGCGGCGACTTCCTGCGTCGTCCCGGGTCGGCCGACGGGCACCGCCTTCATGCATGTGTCCCGTGCCGACGTCGACATCGACGCCAGCATGTCGGTCTCGATCAGCCCAGGCGAGACTGCGTTGACGAGCACGCCTTTGCCGGCAAGCTCTCGCGACATGGCTCGAGTGAAGCCGATGAGCCCCGCCTTCGAGGCCGCGTAATTCGCCTGACCGGGCAGCGGCATCTGGGCGCTCGGGGAGGTCACGTTGATGACGCGTCCCCATCGCTTGAGCAGCATGTGCCGCATCGTCGCGCGCACGCAGTTGTAGGCGCCGTTCAGGTTGACGGCAATCACCTCGTCCCACCGAGCGCGCTCCATCAGCATCAGATGCGTATCCCGCGCGATGCCGGCGTTGTTCACGAGGATGTCCGGACCGCCGACCTCCGTCTTCATTCGCGCGAAGAAGCGCTCGACCGAGTCTGCATCGGCGACATCACATGCGCCGCACCACGCCACGCCGCCGCGTTCTCGGATGCCAGCCTCGACCTCGCGGGCGGCGTCGACGCGCTCGCGATAGGCGATCGCCACCACCGCTCCCTGCGCCGCCAGCCGTTCCGAGATACCGCGGCCGATGCCGCGCGAGCCGCCAGTGACGACGGCGATGCGGCCATCGAGACGCTGATCGAGCATGGACGCGCGATCGTAGCACGCGGGTCACCGCCCTTGTACGTGCAGCACGACCGAGGCCAGCGACCCGCCCGACGCGAAACTGTTGACGAGGACAATTGGCCCGGGCAGGGGCCGGACCTCGCGCGCGATGTCGAGATCTGCGCACGCCTTGTCAATATTTCTCAGACCGGCAATCGGCGCGACCTTGCCGACGCCGCCGCAGAGGAGGGCCGCGGCGCACGAGGCCGCCCCTGATGCGCCACACTCCCCAATCGCCCCCTTGATCGACGTAATCACGGGCCGGTGCGATCGAAACAACGATGTCAGCGCTTCGGCTTCTACGCGGTCGAGTGTCGTCGTGGCGTTGGCGGATGCGTAGACGGCATTCACGGCGTCGGGACCGAGGGCCGCGTCCTCGAGCGCCATGCGCATCGTGCGCACGAGCGGCTCGGGCCGTGGCGGCCATTGATTGATGGGAACGGAGGCGCCAGCGGTGCCAACGCCCAGAATGCGTCCGTAGGTCGGCGTCGACACCGCCAATTCCCGTTCGAGGAACAGGGCAAAGCCACCCTCGCCAAGGACGAAGCCGGAGCGATGCGCATCGAAAGGACGAGATGGTGCGGCCTCACCGTCGCCGGGTGCCATCACGGCAAAGCGATCGTGCACGGTGAAGAAGACTTCGAAGATCGCGTCGACACCGCCCGCGATCATCGTCGCGGCGCGGCTGTCGCGCAGCAGATCGACGGCCTGGGTTACCGCCGTCAGACCGGAGGCTTCCTTCTGGCTGACCGTCACGTTGGGTCCGCGAAAACCGAGCTCGAGGCCGGTAAAACTGGCCGCCGCATTGCCCACCGTGCTGCTGAAGAGCAGCGCGGGCGCCCCCGAAGGCCCGCCGCGGTGCAGGGCGTCCAAATATTCACTGGTGGCTTCGCCGCCGGCGCTGAATGTGCCGAAGATGATGCCCGCCTGGTCGTTGGGACCATCGGACGTCACATAGCCCGCGTCATCGCACGCCTGCCGCGCGGCGATGAACGCGTAGCGTGCGGTCACATCGAGCCGGCGCAGCTTCATCGGGGTAATCCAGCGCGCGGCGTCGATGTCGACGATCGGTGCGGCCGCCTGCGTCCGACACGAGCGAACGTCGAATCGCTCGAGCGGGCGGATACCCGTACGTCCCTCGAGAAGCCCGTCACGAAACGCCGTGGCCGACGCACCGAGCGCTGAGACGACGCCGATGCCCTTGACCACGACCGATCGCGACACGGGCGGTACGTTACCATCCGCTTCGATGGCGAGACAACGCGGCTGGGTGGTCGCGGTAATTGCCGCGACGGCTCTGGTCATCTTTGGGCCGGCGGCGCCGCGCGCGACCGACCTCTTCGACGAGATTTACGAGAAGGGACAGCCACTCGAGTCGTCGCTCGAGACGTTGACGGCTCGCTTCACCGAGACCTCGAGCTCTCCCTTGCTGCAGCGTCCTCTCGTTGCGCGCGGCGTCGTCTCGGTCCTGCGCCCGTCCAAGGTGCGTCTCGACTACGACGAGCCGGAGGCACGGACGGTGCTCATCAACGACGAGGTGCTGACCGTGGTGTGGCCGTCGCGCGACCTGAAGCAGCAGAGCAACATCGGTCCGGCGCAACGCCGCATCGAGCGTTCGTTCGTGGCCAAGTCGCCGGCCGAGCTACGCTCGCACTTCGACATCCGCGCGTCCGTGGCCGCCGACCGCGCCGGCACGTGGCTGCTGCACATGACGCCGAAGCGGCGTCAGATCCGCGAGGGGCTCTCGACGCTCGAGCTCTGGCTCGATCGAGAGACCGTGATGCTGCAGGCGATGCGCATGACCTTCCCGTCGGGGGACACGAAGCTCATGGAGTTCGCCGAGGTGACGATTAACCCGCCGATCGACGAGGCAATCTTCAAGAAATAGCAACCTGGTTGCTCTCATGTGTGCGAGACCAACCAGGTTGCCTTCCCCCATCAGCTTGCCAGCGACCGCGGATACGCCGTGGGGGCCGCCACCGACTCGGCCGGCGTCACCAGGTCATACTCGCGCAGGTAGTGCGCCGGCTCGAGCATTTTCTGCGTACGGCGCAGCGCCTGCAGCAGGAACCACGCGTTACGGAGCTCCACCTCGCGCAGCCACTGCCACACGCCCTTTCTGCCACGCAGATTCAGCACCGAGCGCCGCCAGGTCTCGCAGTAGAGCTCGAAAAACCGGCACGCCCCCAGTGCCGGCTCCCATAAGAGATGATGCATGTCGAAGTGCGCCCACTGCCGGGCGCCAATCCTGGCGCGCATCTCCTCGAAATAGTCCGTGCCAGGCAACGGCGTGAGAATCGTGAACCCCGCCTGATACAGGCGATGGCGCTCGACAAACGCCCACAGACGCTCGAAGTCGGCTTCGCCCCAGACGGGATCGATGACGAAGTTCCCGGTCACGCCGTAGCTCAGAGAGCGCGCCACCTCGATGCCGCGCACCGTGTGATCGACGGTGGCGTCCTTGACGAGGCTCTTGAGCCCTTCGTTCGTCGCCGCCTCGAGTCCGAAAAAGATGTCGAAGTTCTTGGCCACCGGACGCCAAGCCTCGAGCAAATCGGCGTGGCGTCCTACTAGATCGACCCGGCTCTGTACAAGAATCCACCTTTTGCGCACGCCACGCTTGACGAGCGCACGGGCCAGATCGAGGCTGCGCGCCGGGTGATACCAGAACAAATCATCGGCGATGAACACGTGATCGCCCACGCTCGCCAGGTCGTCGACCACGGCACCGATACCGCGCTCGCGGACGGCGCGCGCGTGCAGTTGCCAGATCGAACAAAAGGAACAGCGGAACGGGCAGCCACGCGCGGTCTCCACGAGCCACGTGGGTCGGTGCGCCAGACAGGCATACTGGCGGCGCGATCCGTCGACTAGGTGACGCGCCGGTCGCGGCACCTCGTCGAGCGACAGTGTCCCGAGCGGGCCGTCTGTCGTGGTCACCGTGCCATCGGCGGACCGCATCACGAGACCGGGAACTTCGCTCAGCGAACGACCGCGCGCGAGCGCCTCGACAATGAGCGGGACCGCACGCTCCCCATCGTCGATGACGACGGCATCGATGTCGGCGGAGAGAAATGGATTCGGATAAGCCGCTGCAGTATGGCCGCCGATGACAATCGGCACGTGGGGCGACGCGCGGCGGACCCGCGCCGCCAGGGCGAGCACGTTGTCGGTCTCGAGGGCGTGCATGCCCGCGATGCCCACCAGACCGGGCCGCGTGCGCTGGAGATAGCCCTCGACCGAGCGCGTGAAACGAAGATCGAGAATCGTGACCGCGTGCCCACGCGCCTCGAGCGCCGCCGCGATGTACTCCATCCCCAGGGGCTCGATGCGGAAAAATGGGCCGAGGCCAAACCGCTCGTTGCCGGGAACCGGACGCAACAACAGCACGTGCATCGGAACAGCGGAGGAGCGTAGCACATACGGTCGCTTGCTATACTTGGCCCACTGGCTCCAACCGCTCCCCTGTTCGAACGCGGCGTCATCTGGGCACATCGACGTCGTCGCTTGGTGTTCCTCGCAGTCATCCTTCTCGTGGCGCTGGCAGTCGCCGGTATCCGGCGGTTGTCGTTCGATGCTGACGTGCTCGGCCTGCTGCCGTCGGGCGGGCGCGCAATCGCCGCTTTTCGCACCTTCCTGTCGACCTTCGGCACGCTCGACGATCTCTATGTAGTCTTTACCGCGCCGGATGGGCACGCCATCGGCGAGTACCGCGAGGAGGTCGAGGCCTGGGTCGCCGCCCTGCGTGCGGCCCCAGAGGTCGAGCGCGCCGACGCCGGCACGCCAGACGATACACAGGACGCTCGGAGCCGGCCAAGCCGGGCTGAGCCTCGACCTCAATCCAGATGGATGGGTGACAGAAGACGGGCGTCAGCGACTCGTCGTGGTGCGACCATCGCAGCCGCCATACGACACCACCTTCTCGCATACCCTGTTCGATCGTCTTGGGCAGATCCGGGCGCAGACGGCCGCGGCCGCCGAGCGAGACGATGAACAGCCGCCCCTGGACGTGCAATTTGCCGGCGGACATCGCATCGCCCTCGAGGTCGAGGCGCTCGTACGACGAGAAAGCCTGCTGAACGGGGCCGTCTCGCTGGCGCTCATCCTGCCGCTGCTGCTCATGGTGTTCAGGAGCCCGTGGCTCGTCGCGATCGGCGCGTTGCCAAGCGCCATTTCGCTGCTCGTCGTTCTCGGTGTGCTCGGCTTCGTCGGCGTGACTCTGTCAGCCGCCGCCACCGGTGCGGCGGCCATGCTATTCGGCCTCGGCGTGGACGGCGTCGTGCTGCTCTACGTGGCGCATCGTCTGTCGCTCGCCGAAGGTGCCGACGCCGAGGGCGCAATCCGCGACCTCGGCGGCCCTGCGACCAGCATGCTGCTCGGCATGTGGACGACCGCCGCCACGTTCCTCGGGCTCGTTGTCGTCGACTTCCCCAGCCTCGAGCAGCTCGGACTGCTGATTGGTGCGAGCATGCTGGTGTGCGGTGCGCTCACACTGGCTGTCGTGCCGGCGTCGCTGCCACGCCACACGCCGGCTCGTGTCGTGCCGCCGCCCGTGCTGTCTTCGTTTGCGACCGCCGTGGCGCGGCGCCGACGTTGGATTCTTGGCGGCGCCGGCCTGGCGACGATCGTTCTCGCCTGGTCGTCGATGGGCCTGCGCATCAATCCCACGCTCGAACGACTGCGGGCGGTGACGCCGGGCGCCGCCCTGCAAAGCGAGATCGCCGGCGCCTTTCGCCTGCCGACGGATGTATACGTCGTGCTCGCGCAAGGCGCCGATCTCGAGGCGCTCCTGCGCGCGAACGAAGAGCTGGTGGAGAACCTGAGAAGCATCGACGGTTTGACCGTGCGGGCCCCGTCGATGCTCCTGCCGTCTCGTCGTACACAGGAGGCGCGGGCCGCGCGTATCCGAGCGTCGGTCCCCAGCGTCTCCGCAGTCAAGGCCTCGCTCGCCGCGGCCAGCGCGCGGGCTGGATTTCGGCCAGATAGCTTCGGCGCCTTCGAAGCTCGTCTGCCGGGGCTCGTCAGTGGCGACCCGCTGACGTGGCAGGGCCTGGTCGACCGCGGACTCGGCTCGCTCGTCGCCCGCTCGATCGCCCGCACGGGCGATCGATGGGTGCTCGCGACCTACGCCCTGCCGACGACCGCGAGCCAAGTGAATGGGCTCGAGAAGTTCGCCGAATCGTCGTCGGTCGTGCTGACCGGCATGCCGCTCGTGAACGACGAACTGGGGGCTCGGTTCCTCCCTCAATTCGTGCTCGGGCTCGCCACAGGAACCGTCGCGGTGCTGCTGCTCATCGTTGCGACGTTTCGCAGCTGGCGATTGTCGCTGCTCGCGCTCGTGCCTACGGCGCTCGCGCTCGTATGGGCCGCCGGCCTCCTGGCCTGGGCAGGGGTCGAGCTCGACTTGTTTGCTGTCTTCGCCGTCGTCACCTTCATCGGGATCGGTGTCGACTATGGGGTCCACCTCGTGTACCGGACGCGGGAGCGCGGCGACGCACATCGCGCGACCGCGGAAATGGTCCCCGTCATCCTGGTGGCGGGTACGATCACGCTCCTTGGCTACGGCACACTCGTCACCTCGAGCTACCCACCGCTTCAATCGATCGGACTCGTCTCGGCAGTCACGATCGTGACCCTCGTGGCGGCGTCGGCTCTCGTCTTACCCGCGGTTCTCATGACGCCTGCGCGCGGTGCACCGTCTAGCGTTCCGCGGCGCACGCTGCCGGGCGAGCGACGCACGCCGCGACGCTGGACGTTGCACGGTTTGAACAATGGACTGATCTTCGGGTTGACGGTTCGTGGCGTCCGCATCCTTCCGCGCGCCTTCTCGTACGGGCTCGGCCATCTCGGTGCATGGATAGCGTGGCGGCTCATGCCCGGCACGAACGCGGCCGTCGCGCACAACCTGCGGCCGCTCTATCCAGACCGCTCGGAAGGCGCCCTTCGCGCCCAAGCGCTGAAGACGTATCGCAACTACACGAGAGACACGGTCGACTTTCTCCGCGCGCTCTCGGCCTCGGATGCCGAGGTGGCGGGCACGTTCGCACTGGTCGCCGAGAGCGCGCGGTTGTTCGACGATCTCATGGCGCGGGGACGCGGGGCCATTCTGGTCACGGGCCACTATGGCAACTGGGAGATCGGCGGCATTCTCATGAGCCGTGTCGCGCACCTGCCACTGACCGTGGTGGCGATGGCCGAGTCCGATCCCGAGGTGAATCGCCTGCGGCACGACATTCGTCGGCGACTCGGTGTCGACACGCTCGAAGTGCGACAGGCGCTCGACACCGCGCTCCACATTCGCCGGTTGCTCGGCGAGGGTCGCTTCGTCGCGCTGCTCATCGATCGGCATCTCGGCAAGGATCGCGTGCTCGTGCGCTTCTTGGGCCGACCGGTGTGGTTTCTGCGCACGCCGGCATTGATGGGATATCTCACCGGCGCGCCCCTCGTGGCGTGCTTTCTCGAACGCCAGGGTGCCGGACGCTTTACGGCCGTGCCATCGGCACCTATCGAGGTGGATCGCACGTTGCCGCGCGACGAAGCGATCGCAGCCGCCACGCAGAAGATCGCCGAAGCGCTCGAGGCGCGCGTCCGCACCCGCCCGGATCTCTGGTACCAGTTCTACCGCTACTGGGACGCGCAGCGGGATGACTACGAGGGACTTGCGTAGGAAGTCGGAAGGCAGACACAGGCGGCAGGCGGCAGGCGGCAGGCGGCAGGCGGCAAAGAGCATCCCACAGTCCTACCCGCCCCACCGGCCCAACAGCCCTACCCGCTTCCGCCTGCCAGACATCCTGCGCGAGCTATGGCGGACCCTTCTGGAGTCGGAAGAAGACATTGGCGAATGGGGTGCCGTGGCCCATTGGTCGGATCTCCACTTCGAGCCCATGGCGCGCGAAGAGCGAGTGCCACTCCGATGCCGTGCGAAAGTGGAACCGCATGCGCCAGTTGCCGACGAGCACGTTCTTCACGCAGTTGCCGATGCGCACGAGGTGAAAGCCGAAGCCGGCCGCCGCGTCCACCTCGCGCACGAGCAACACGCCGCCAGGCTCGAGCATCGCCGCGAGCGCGCGCACGAGCTCTTCCTGATGCTCGGCCGGCATGAGG
>JAIVJN010000304.1:0-7110 GCA_020200025.1 Acidobacteriota bacterium
AGACCGGCGAGTTCCAGTTGTTCGTGCCAGGCGTCGGATTCGTGATGTGGGAGGGGTCGGTCACACCGCTCGCTGTGGTGAAATCGTCCTTCGACTGGTACAAGGGCAAGACCGATTTTCTCGGGCCGGCCCTGATCGATCAGCAGCGGCCACGTCCGCTCGACCGCCGAGGCGCGTGACATGTTCGAATTCGTCGTTGCGCTCGTTCCGGCCCTGCCCTTTCTCGCCGCCCTCGCCAACGGCATCAACGGTCTCCTGGGGGACCGGTACTCGTGGCGCATGGTCCAGCGGGTCGCGAGTGGCGCGTTGCTCGTCTCACTCGCCGGCAGCCTCTGGATATTCCGCCAGGTGCTCCTCGATCCGGCTCCCCGCGAGGTCGTGCTCTATCGCTGGCTCGTGAGCGACGCGCTCACCGTGGACGTGGCGTTTTTGATCGATCCACTCTCAGCGATCATGATGCTCGTCACCACGGGCATCAGTTTTCTGATCGCGATCTTCTCCATCAACTACATGCACAACGAACGGGGCTTCACACGCTATTTCGCCGTGCTGCCCCTGTTCGTGTTTGCGATGCTCGTGCTCGTCATGGGCAACAGCTACGTCCTGCTCTTCCTCGGGTGGGAAGGCGTTGGCGTCTGCTCGTACCTGCTCATCGGGTTCTACTACGATCGAAAAGCCGCTGTGCAGGCCGGGACGAAGGCCTTCGTCATGAATCGCGTGGGAGATGCCGGGTTCCTGATGGGGATCTTCCTCATCATTGCCAACTTCGGTACCGCGAACTATACGACCGTGTTCGCCGGCGCCCCCGCGCTCGACACGGCGACGGCGACCGCGATCGGGCTCTGCCTGCTGCTCGGCGCAGTCGGCAAATCTGCCCAGTTGCCGCTCGTCACCTGGCTCGCGCGTGCCATGGAAGGGCCCACGCCGTCCAGCGCGCTGATACACGCCGCGACAATGGTGACCGCGGGGGTCTATCTGATCGCGCGCAGCCACGCGATCTACGATCGGGCTCCCGATGCCCTGCTCGCCGTGGCCCTCGTCGGCGCAGCCACGGCCCTTTACGGCGCGGTCGTGGGCCTGGTGCAGACCGACATCAAGAGCCTGCTGGCCTACTCGACCACTGCGCAGCTCGGACTCATGTTTCTCGCCTGCGGTTTGGGGGCGTATGCCGTCGCCATCTTCCATCTGGCCGCCCACGCCGTGTTCAAGACGCTGCTCTTTCTCTCCGCGCCTTCGATCCTGCATCAACTCCACGGGGGCGCAGACGTGCGAGCGACGGCGCCGAGGGAATCAAGTCCGCGACTTTACCGGCTCCTCCTTGCAGGCGCCGTCGGACTCGCGCTCGTTCCGTTTCTCGCCATCTGGTGGCAGGGGCTCGCCGTGGGGCACGCGTTGACAACCGGGCTTCCGCTCCTCGTGGCGTTCGGACTGCTGGCGCTGTTCTCGGCTGCGGTGTCCACGGGGCGGCTCGTCACGCTGACCTTTGGTGAACACGAGCACGGCGCCCACGGGCCAGGACACCGCCGGTCGTCGCGCGATCTCGTGACAGGGCTCGCCGTCCTCGTCGCAGTCGTGGCGATCGGGCTCGTCGTCGGGGTCCTGCCAGGCGGCATACAGGGAACGTGGATGGAGCGGTTCCTGGCGCCAGCCGTTGCCGCCCGACCTGTCGTGCCCGCCGGCAGTCCCTTCCTCGTGATCGGCGTCATGGCGTCGGTCGTCCTCATCCTGCTGACCGGGTGGTTCACCCCTGTGTACTTCGAGCGGTTCAAGCCGGAACGGCCGGGCTTGTTTCTGTTCAGACATCGGCGACTGTACGGCTTCGCGACGAACCGGTTCTGGCTGGACGAGGTCTACGACGTCGCCGTGGTACAGCCGGCCCGGCGTCTCGGTCGGCTGCTGGATCGGATCGACAGCGACGTGATCGACAGGGCTCTGGGAACACCCGGCGGCCCGCCGACCGAGCGCGCCCCTGTGCCGGCCTGGGCAGAGCAGCGCCTGGCCATGCAGGCATTTGGAGCGGCCGGGCTGGCAGATGCGCTGTTGCCGCTGGACGCGGCGTGGCGAGAAGAGGAGCGAAAGGAAAAAGCTGCTGCCGCGGCGGACGTCGGGTGGGTCGACCGGGAGGGGAGTGGGCGCGCGAGCGGCGTAGTCGGTTGGCTGACGCGCGCGAGCGCGGACGCCGGCGGCTGGATTGAGCGCGAGGGCATCGGGCGCGCCGGCGGCGCACTGGGTTGGCTGGCGGAATTGCTTGCGAGCGTGACGGCCTGGGTGGAACAGTCGGTCATCAGTCGCGTTGAAGGCCTCACGGGTTCACTGACCAACGGAATCGCCGTGCTCGCCGCCAAACTTGAGCGGTCCGTGTTCCACACGGGCGTTCACGTGGGCGTGCCGCAGGCGAGTGGTCGCGTCGGGCGGTTTCTCAACGCGACCGAGGAGATGCTCGACAGGCCGTTGGTCAGCGGCGGACTGGTATTCGTCTCATTCGCCGTGGTCCTCCTGATGGACATGCTGTGATGCTGCCAGAGCGCTTCGCGGACGTGCAGGCAGGGTTTCCCATCCTGAGTCTCTTGATCCTGTTTCCGCTCGTCGTCGTCGCCGTTCTCTGGTTCGTTCGCGACTCCACTCGAGCCTACCGGCTGGCACTGGGTGCGGCGGCTGCGGAACTGTCTCTCGCTGCCTACATGGCCCTGGTGTTCGTCCCTCAGATCCCCGACATGCAGTTCGTGGAGCGCGGTTGGACCATTCCGGCGCTCGGTATCGGGTACCACCTTGGGGTGGACGGGATCAGCGTGCTGTTCCTTCCGGTCACGGCACTGCTGACCCTGCTGGTCATCCTGTATGCGGAGTATTCCGCGGCGACCGACACCCGCCTTTACGTGATGGCTACGCTCGCACTCGAGGCGATGCTCATCGGCGCCTTTGTCTCGCTGGATCTCGTGATGTTCTGGCTGTTCTTCGTGCTGGAGCTCGTGCCAAGTTACGTCCTCATCACGCGCTGGGGCACGGGTGCCGAGCGCAGACGCGCCGCGAACGAGTACGTCGCGTTCATGTTGTTGGGATCGGCGGCCATGCTCGGAGGGATCGTGACCATGGCCGTCCGCGCTCGCGGGACAGGCGACGCCTTGTCATTCGACTTACTCGACTTGTTGAGACTTCCGGTTCCCGCTGACGGTCAGCACCTGATCTTCTTTCTGCTCTTTCTCGGGTTCGCCATCAAGGCGCCTGTGTTTCCGTTCCACACGTGGATGCCCAAAGTCCTGGAACAAGGGCCGATCGTGGGAATGAGCGTTTTCCTCATAGGCATCAAGCTCGGTACCTATGGGTTCCTGCGATTCGTCATCCCGCTTCTGCCCGAGGCGTCGAGAGCGTGGGTGTGGGTGATGCTGGGGCTCGGAGCGGCCGGTCTGGTCTACGGCGCGATGATCGCGCTGATCCAGACGAATCTGCGCCGCCTGCTCGCTTTCAGCAGTCTCAGCCACATGGGCGCTGTCATGATCGGCCTCTTCTCGCTGAACCTTACGGGGTTTCAGGGCGGGCTGCTCCAGATGATCAACCTCGGGATTGTCGGCGCCGGACTTTTCTTCGTCGCCGGGTTCCTGCACTCCCGTGTCGGATCACCGGATCTTTCCGCGATGGGCGATCTCGTGCACCGTGTGCCGGCGCTCACGGCCACGTTCCTGGTGATCGCCCTCGCCGGGATCGGGCTGCCTGGAACCAACGGCTTCAACGGTGAGCACCTGGTGATGCTCGGCGCATTCAAGGCCCATTGGTTCATGGCTCTCGCCGCCGGTCTGGGCACCTTTCTCACCGCGGCGTACTCGCTCTGGTATTTCCAGCGCGCCTTCCTGAGCCCGTGTGTGGCCGATACCGGAGCCGGCAGCGGCGCACGCACGGGCGTGTCTCACGCGCCCGAATTCATGCCTGACCTGAAACTGCGCGAGTGGGTCATCTCCATTGCCCTGGGAGGCCTCGTGTTCTGGATCGGCCTCGACACCGGTCCGTTCCTTCGCACCATGAACGGGTCGCTCAGCGCCCTGGAACATCGGCTCACTCGTTCCGCCGCCGTCGAGACAGTCAGGCACGCGCCAGAGGCGGCGCTTCCGGCGGAGGCGAGATGAACCTCCACGAGATCCAGGCCGCGGATCAAGTCGGCTTTCCGATTCTTACGGTTCTGATCCTGTTGCCCGCTCTGTCGGCGATCGTCCTGACGCTCATCGAGGACGAGAGACGGGCGCGGCAGACAGCCGTGGCGGCAGCGGGCGCGGAGCTCATTCTCGCGGTTTCGATGGCCGGGATTTTCACGCCCGGTGTGTCGGATATCCAGTTCGCAGAACGGATCGCCTGGATCGAAACGGCGGGCGTGGGGTACCACGTCGGTGTGGACGGGATCAGCGTGCTCTTCGTGCCGCTGACGGCACTTGTGACGCTCACGATCGTGCTGTTCTCGTGGACCAGCGTGACGTTCCGGCCAGCTTCATACCTGGCCGCCCTCCTGGCGCTCGAGAGTCTGACGATCGGGATCTTCGTGTCGCTCGATCTTGTGCTGTTCTTCCTGTTCTGGGAGTTGATCCTCGTCCCGAGTTACTTCCTGCTCCGGCTCTGGGGAATCGGACCCGAGCGACAATCCGCGAGCGTCACGTACGTCATGTACATGCTCACCGGCTCAGCGCCGTTGCTGCTCGGGATCGTGATGCTCGGCGTAAATCACCACAGTGCTGCCGGAGCGTATTCGTTCGACTTTTTCGATCTCACGACGGTACCCGTGCCGCGTGGGATGCAGGCGCTGATCTTCGGTCTCCTGGCGTTCGGCTTCGCGGTCAAAGCGCCGCTGTTTCCGTTCCACACCTGGGTGCCGGCGGTGCTCATGCAGGGGCCGATCGGCGTCGGCATGTTCCTCATGGGACTCAAGGTCGGCGTGTACGGCTTCATACGCTTCGTCCTGCCGCTGGTGCCCGATGCGGTCATGGAGTGGTCGTGGCTCATGAGCGGACTCGGTGTGACGGCGATCCTGTATGGGGGGCTTATCGCCCTGGTCCAGGTCAACCTCCGCCGGCTGCTCGCCTTCGCCGCCGTGAGCCACGCAGGACTTGCGATGATGGGGGTGTTCACGCTCGGCGTGCAGGGCATCCAGGGCAGCCTGCTGCTGATGTTCAATCTCGGAATCGTCTCGACGGGCCTGCTGTTGCTGACCGGTCTGTTGCACGCTCGTACCGGTTCCTCCGAGCTCTCGGCATTTGGCGGCATCGCCAGCCAGGCCCCGCTGCTGGCCACGTTCTTCTTCATAATCGGTCTGGCCGCCATCGGTCTCCCTGGAACCAGCGGGTTCCCCGGCGAATTTCTCGTTCTGCTGGGCGCGTTCGGCGTGCACTGGGCACTGGCCGGTGCGGGCGTCGCGGGCGTGGTCCTGTCGGCCGCATACTTTCTGTCGTACTACGAGCGCGCATTTCTCGGCCCGGCCGCACGGCATGGACGGTACATTCCTGACCTGCGCCGCCACGAAATCGCCATCGCCGCGGGGCTCACACTGCTGATCTTCTGGATCGGACTGTTTCCGGGGCCGTTCCTTCATATCACCAGCGGTTCCGTGCTGGCGCTGGTTCAGCGGTTGAACTGAGCGGCGCATCGCGCCGCCTCGTATCAGGAGGCTGACCAACCAGTGATGCCGATCGAGTCGATCCAACCTCTCCTGGCCTTCCTGGCGTCACTAGCCGGCGCCGCGCTGATCGTGGCCTTCCGGGACCGTCCGAATCTGCGTGAGGCATGCTCACTGGCTGCATCGGTGCTGCAGTTCGTGGCTGTTCTCAGCATGCTCCCGGCGGTGCTGGCCGGTCAGACGCTGCACCACACGCTGTTCTCGTTCCTGCCCCAGGTCGCGATCGCGTTCCGCGTCGATGGGCTCGGCCTGCTGTTCGCGGCGACGGCATCGTCGCTGTGGATTCTGACGACGATCTATTCCATCGGCTACATGCGCGCCCTTGGCGAGCAGCGGCAGACGCGCTTCTACGCGTTTGTGGCGCTCGCACTTTCCGCGACCATGGGACTGGCCTTCGCGGCCAACCTGGTGACCTTCTACATCTTTTATGAAGCGCTCACCTTCATCACCTATGCGCTGGTCACCCATCACGCGACTGATGAAGCGGCGGCCGCCGGACGCAAGTACCTTGCCTATCACCTTGGCACGTCGATCGCCTTCATGCTGCCGGCGATTATCTGGACGTACACCGTCTCGGGCACGTTCGCGTTTCAGCCCGATGGCGTCCTCTCGATAGCGACCGCCGGCACAACGACGCTGACCATCATCTACCTCCTCTTCCTGGGTGGCATCGGCAAGGCCGCCATCATTCCGTTTCACGCCTGGCTGCCGACGGCGATGGTGGCGCCGGTTCCCGTGAGCGCGCTGCTGCACGCCGTGGCGGTGGTGAACGCGGGCGTCTTTTGCGCGTTTCGCGTGATCCTCAACGTCTTCGGGGAGGATCTCATGCGCGACCTGAACCTCGGTACACCGACTGTCGCGATTGCGTCCGTCACGATCCTCCTGGCGTCCTTCTACGCCTTCCGGCTGGATAATTTGAAAGCCCTTCTGGCATACTCCACCATCGCCCAGCTGTCCTACATGATCATGGGCGCGGGCCTGCTGCATCCGAGAGGGATGACAGGTGGCGTGATGCATCTCGCGGTCCACTCCTTTTCGAAGATCACGCTCTTCTTCTGTGTCGGTTCGATCTATCTCGCGTTGCGCAAGACGAAGATTTCGGAGATGCACGGACTCGGGCCACGGCTGCCGTGGACGATGGCCGCGTTCCTGATCGGGGCGCTCAGTATCGTCGGCCTGCCTCCAACGGCTGGATTCCTCACGAAGTGGTACCTGGCAACCGGTGCCCTCGATTCGGGACAACTTCCCGCTTTCTTCGTGCTCCTCGTCAGCACGCTCCTGAGCGCGGTGTACTACCTGCGCATCGTCGCGACAGCGTTCTTCGTCGCGCCCGAGCCTCACGGGGAGGAGCACCGCGAAGAGGACCGGCCCTCGGTGGAGAAACTCCTCGAGAGTGCAGAGGAAGCCGCTGAGGACGCAGCAGCGGGCGCCGACAGCGTTCGCGCGCGCAGGCTGGC
>JAIVJN010000304.1:7171-11811 GCA_020200025.1 Acidobacteriota bacterium
TGAGTTGCCGGAAGATGGACCCACGGAGGGCTTGGACAGCCCCGGCGTTTCGAGCAGATGAGGCACGTCGTTGGCGGATCGGGCAGGCAGGCAGGGCCCTTCAACACGAGGTAGAACGTGTATCCTTCTCACTGTGACATAGGCGTGTGTATGCGACTCGCGTTTCTCGCTCTAGTGTGCCTCGGCGCAACGCCCGCCTGGGCGCAGGCGCCGGCAAATCAAACGCCCGCGGCGCCTGCAGAGCCGCAGTATCCGAAGATTTCTGTTGGAACCCTCAGCTACTTTCAGTACTCCGTGGAGCTTGAAAACCGCGACGGCTTCAACGCGTTTGACGTCACGCGGGGCTACATCAACATCGTCGGCGACATCGCCAAGAACGTCAAGTTCCGGATCACCCCGGACGTGCGGCGCATCACCGACGGCAGTCTGGCCGGCAGCCTGACGTTTCGTTTGAAATTCGGCTTCATCGAGTTCGACGAGCTGACGCCTCGCTCGTGGGTGCGCTTCGGGCTTCATCAGACCCCATGGCTCGACTTCGAGGAAAGCATCAACCGCTATCGCGTGCAGGGACCGATGTTCGCGGAGCGCGAGGGCATTGTTCCCGGATCGAGTGATTTCGGCGTCGGGTTGCTCGCGCGTGCGCCAAACAACTACGGCGAGATCAACGTGGGCGTCTATAACGGCGAGGGCTTCACCAGGGCAGAGACGGACAAACGAAAGAGCATTCAGGCACGCGTGACCATCCGGCCGATGCCGCAGGCCAAGCTCGCGTCAGGGTTGCGGATCTCCGCGTTCTTCGACCACGGCTGGACCGGTAAAGATCGCCCGAAGCGCCATGGCATTGTCATGGCGAGCTACGAGCACCCCCACTTTGTGGGCACGGCCGAGTGGCTGGCCGGCACGACGCGCGCGAATCCCCTCGTCGCGAACACCGAGTTCCGCGGCTACTCACTCTTCGTGGAAGTGCGGCAGGGAATGCAGGGATGGGCTGGAATCGCCAGGTTCGACAGCTTCGATCCCGACAACAGATTTGCCGACGATTCACGTCGGCGGACGATTGCGGGCCTTGCGTACTGGCTCAGGTGGTCGGCGGTCAGAATCGGATTCGTACTCAACGACGAGGACGTGCGGTACGACGCGGCCGTGAATCGGCCACAGGAAAACCGACTACTCTTCCAAACGCACGTGCAATTCTAGTGTCTGCCGCCAATGCGACCATGGGTGCGTCGCACTCCAGATGGATCACCGCTCGCAGTGAGCTGATGTACGCGTTGGTGCGACAGCCCCAATAGTCGTGCGGCATCGCGCGCGCTCATCGTGGGCCGCTCTCCGCGCAGCATACGCACGGCACGTCAGGGTGCCGCGGTTTCCGTTGTAGGTCGCGAAGAAAAAGTTCGATCAGGCAAGCGCTGATTTCACGGACACTTAACGGCTGCGGTGAGGTGGCCGAGTGGCCGAAGGCGGCGGTTTGCTAAGGCTGCCAGGTATCACAGAAGGGGCCTGAAATCGATGATTTCAGGCCCGTTTTTTATTGGGAACTTGGTTGGCGTTGGCTGCCGGATGATGGTCCTCGGACCGTGTTTGGGCACACTCTTGGGCACACTCAAGCCGAAGCTAATGTGTGCCTACTTAGCACACAGGCGTTTCATCCTTCAAGGGTTGAAGTACTTCGCCTGCGGACGCCGCGAAGAACGCGAAGCTCAGGAGAGAGCGCGGCATCAGGTTCGAGGACATCGTCTTCCACATCGGGCACGGCGACCTGCTCGACATCCTGGAACACCCAAACCCCGATCGTTACGCCGGCCGGCGCATCGTCGTCGTTCAGCCGGACGACTACGTGTACCTGGTGCCGTTCGTCGAAGACGAGCACTCGGTCTTCCTGAAGACGATCATCCCGAGCCGGAGGGCGACGAAGGAGCACCTCGGTGAAGAGACAGACGATGAAGCTTGATGGCGACGAGAAGGAGCTGCTCGAGTCCGTCGAGCGCGGTGAGTGGAAGCCCACCACCGGTGGCAAGCGCGAGCGGGCTCGCTACTCGCGATACGCCAAGGCCACTTTCCGCAAGGACCGTCGTCTGAATATTCGACTGTCGAGCAAGGACCTCGAGGCGATCCAGAAACGGGCGCTCACCGAGGGTCTGCCCTATCAAACGCTGATCGCCAGCCTGCTGCACAAGTTCGCGACCGGACGCCTTAAAGAGGTTTAGCGACCAGCGCGTCCTCACCAGGACGGATGGCCATCGAAGTACGGAGTCGCGGTCAGCCCTCGTACGTTCGAGCCGTCCGGCGCCATGACTTAGATGTCGAGGAATAGGGTGTCGCTGGCCGACGCGTTCGACGGGCGCGCACGGTTGGGAATGAAACGCGATGTCGCGACCATCGGATGACCACGCTGGCCGGGCGTCAATGCCCCGCTCGCGCGGTCGAACGCGATCCTCGACCCGTTCGGGGACCATGGATCACACCGTTGGCGCTGGTCGCGGCGACGCCTGTCTCATGGAGCCTTCTGGATGAGAATCGGGCGATTGCCGTCACTCGCGGTGACCAGAAGAAAGCGCGACCCCTCAGGCGTCTTGGCGTCGTGGTCGGGGCCTGCGACTGCGCGCAACGGGCCGAGAGCCTGTGCGAGGAGTGCGCCCGCCGGGTTGGCCTTGCCTTTCGCCAGCGGCGTGCGGGTCCCGAACGGCGCGGTGCGCGACGTCACGATCGACACCTCATATTCGCGGCCGGGTTCGAGCCCCGTCGCGACGATCTGCAGGTGGTCGAGCGGCCCCAGCGCATTCACGACGACGTTGCCGCGAGCTGCCGCATTCGCGTCTTCGGGTTGTTGTCCGCCCCCGCGGGCGGAAGCCGCAGGAGAGGCGGACGCCGTCGCGCAGCACGGCCAGCCGTCGCTGCATGACGTCAATCGCCGTCTGCTGGTCCGTGATCATCTGCTGCGCAAGCCGGCGTAGCACCGGATCGCGTCCGTACAGCCACAGCGCCCTGGCCCATCTCGACCCCGGCCTGGTGATGCGGAATCATCGCTGCGGCGAAGTCTTTGTCCACGTGGCCGGTCGGCGTCGCGGCCGTCATGTCGCGGTGCATAATCCGCATCGCGTCCGCCATGGCGTCGGAAAACTCCTGCCGGGACGCGGGCGCGGCACCACGCGCCGCATCTTGCGATACGCTGATCACCGCGCGCTGACCCTGTGTCAGTCGACAGCCGGGCGCTCGATACCGCAAGCGCGCTGACAAAGGCGATGAGGAGAGGTCCTGACGTCATATGCATCATCTGCATCATCGTGCTCCGGAATACGAAGGATTGGCCATCGCCAATTCACTGCACGACGCTCGGCCCCTGTGCTACTCAGCGGGATAGTGCCATGACAAAACCCAGGGCGGCGCTGTGGGCAGGATTCATCGCCATTTCGGTGAACACCATCGTGCTGAAAGCGGCTGAACCTCTCGGATTTCTGGCAGAGAGTGGAGGCCTCCTGAGACTGCACGTTCTCTACCTGAGCCCGCTCTTTCAAAGCCTCGGCATCAGTGGGTGGTGGGCCGCCGCCAGTTTACCGCCTCCGTCCGCCCTTCCGTTCTGGCTCGCATTCCATTACCTCACCGGCTTTGTGATGGTCGTTTTGTACTCAACTGTTTTCGAACGATTGCTGCCGGGCCGCGGGCTCATCAAGGGCAGCCTGTTTTCCCTGCTTCCCTGGTTCGTCAACGGCCTCGTCGTGCTTCCTGTCCTGGGGCAGGGAGTCTTTGGGTATCAACGACTGCCGTTGTCAGGCATGGCCTATTTTTTTGTCGCGAACTGGTCATTCGGAGGCGTGTTGGGCGTGCTGTATGAGAAGTTCCGAACGTGGAGCCGACCACGTGCGAAACGATAGGGCCGCCATCATTCCGCGACGCGGCGCAGGGCCGCCTGCAGACGCCGTGCGGGCTCGTCGACAACTGGCTGCAACGCATCGTTGCGCACGACCTGGAACATCGCCTCTGGTCGCGCCCTCGAAACGACGCGGCCGTCCTTGTCCTCTCAAACACAAACATTACAGGGAAGCAGCGGCCCAATGCCCAGTTCCGCTTGCAACGCGCGCTGAGGGAGCTGCGGGTTACAGGCGCCGAGAATCACGTAACGTCCGAACGGTTCATTCAACTTTGCCGTGAGCGTCGCCTGAACGTCGATCTCGGTGAGATTCCGTTCCTCAAGCCGCAGTAACCGCCGTCCGCGCGGCGTCGAAGGATACCCTTGAAGGCGGCGGTATAGCCGTAAGCCGGTTGAGCTCGTTCGTTCTGATTTCATCACTCCTCCTGGCGACGGTGTCACCGGGATGCCGTTCTCGCTCGATGGCTTCGTCAGCGAAGCAACCATCACCCGTCCGGCCCTGATCGTCTCGCAGTCTCGTACACCCCGATCGGAAACCATATCAACGCCTCGCCGAGGGATTTCTGGACCCTCATCGCGCCGCGACCGACATCACGCTCAGAAGTCCGCGCACATCCTCAACTTCTTCGTCAGCGGCGTAACGTTCGTCCCACACGCGGTCATGCTGGCGGTTCACCCAGACGCAGTGCAATCCCGCGGCCTTCGTGCCTATCACGTCGGTCGTCGAGCCGGCGACGTGGAGGACCTGATCAGCGGACAACCCGAGCGTACC
>JAIVJN010000495.1 GCA_020200025.1 Acidobacteriota bacterium
AAGACGGCCATCTGCAGAAATTCGCTCTCCCAGTTCTCGAAGAGCGCTTCCCACGGGTGCCCCGTCTCCAGGTAGCCCGTCATGGTCACCGCTGGCTCGCCGTGCTCGCGTTGTGTGGCGTTGTATTCGTACAGGCCCGTGACCATCTGTGCGACGAGGAACACCACGAACATCGCCATCAGCACCAACGTCAATGCGCGATCGCGAAACCACTCCATGTGGACCTCTCTGACTCGTAGACTGAGGCTCGGTCGTGCGCCGCGGTCTACTCCGATAAGGCGAGGCGTCAGACGCCGAACGTGCGCGGTACCACGGAGCGGCGATGCCGCTCGATGGTTTCCCACTGATCGACCGCATCCGCTTCCAGTTCGACAAAGCTCCGACGGCCGGGCGGGTGTGGGAATGCGACCAGCGCCTGTGCGGCTCGCCACAGGCATCGCTTGCCCTGCACGCCGATGGCCAGCGCCTCGAGCGCTCGAAAGAGCGATAGATCGCCGGGCGCGCCGCCGGCCACCACGCCGAGGGCGCTCCCGGTGGCACGACCAGCCAAGCGCTTGATTGACCTGGGGCTATAGCCAAGCTCCGCCAGGATCCCTTCGACGACGCCGCGGTCTTTGCGAAACTGTTCGCACAACGACTCAAAAAGGGCGCCCTCAGGGCTTCCTCGGTAGGCTTGGCGGAGACCGTCGACCGTCTGGAGAGCGGTGTCTGCGCCAGCCAGGTGATCGCGCAGGTAGGTCGCCAAGGCGCGCCGCTTGTCACCTTCCCGGGGGCCTTGGCGAGGCTTGGCGCGCCGGAGTGCGACGAACGCGAACGTCAGGCCGACCGCACCCAGCGCGCCGAGAATGGGGCCGAGATCGCTTCGCGTGGTGGCATCCTGAACTCGCACCATGGCTATTAGTCCTTCCCTGGCGTGACCTACGCGGCGCCTTGCGCAACCGCTTCGCCGCGAATCGCCGTGCCGCAACAGTTGTCGCATGTGCCGCATCGGTCCACGCCCGTTTCGCCGAGGGCGTCGAGCAGCGCCGCCGTGCGGCAAAGCGCCGTCTGGGCGTACACCACCATCTGTTCGAGCTTGGTGTGGTCACGCTGCCGGCGCTCGTCGTACGCGGCCGCCACGGACTCCACCGACTCGGCGAAGAGTCGCGGTGTCATCTCAAAGCGTGGGACCCGTCGCTCGCGAATCAGGCCGGCTTGCTTGAGGACCGTCAGCATTACGCGAATCTTGCTCGCGCCGATCGCAGGTGTGGCCGTGCGAATCTCGTCGAAGGTAAGCGTTCCCCCGCTGCTGAGTAGCCGCAACCCGTGTATCACGCTGGTGAAGTCCGCAGCGGTCGGATACCGGCCGGCCATGAAGAACGTCTGAAGATGCCGATCCGCGCGTTGAAACAGCAAGATGCACTGCGCGGGAAAGCCGTCGCGCCCGGCGCGGCCAGATTCCTGCGAGTACACATCCAAGGAGGCGGGCAGGTCATAGTGGATGACGGCCCTGATGTCCGGCCTATCGATCCCCATGCCAAAGGCGTTGGTCGCGACAATGAGTTGGCTGCCACCCGCTGCTTGTCGGTGTCGCTCGTCACGGGACGCACGAGATACGACAAGTTGGGGCGGTGCACGCCGGTGTTCACGATGTGCAACGGCCCCAAATTCAGTTGGTGGACGATGTCATCGACCACTTCAGGAGGGGCCGTTGCCGTCAGGGCGAGCACGGTCGGTGTTCCCAACGCACGCATCGCGCTCAGCGCTTCCAGATACGCCGGTCGAAAGTCGTGGCCCCACTGCGTGATGCAATGCGCCTCGTAGATCACCAGCAAGTCGACGTGCGCCGACGCCAACAGCGCCCGGAGCTGATCGGAGGCGAGTTGTTCGGGCGTCGTGAACACGAACTCGACCGTCCGGCGCCCGATCTTCTTGCGCGCTCGACAAATCTCGTCTCGCGGGACCGCGCTATTGACTTGTACCGACGCGATCCCGAGCTCAGACATCTTCTCGAACTGGTCCTGCATCAACGCGATGAGTGGCGAGACCACGACCGTCATGCCCGGCATCAGCATCGCCGGCACTTGGTAGCACAGCGATTTGCCGGCGCCGGTCGGCATGATTGCGAGCGTGTGCGTCCTGGACAGCACGGCATCGATGACGGCCTGCTGGCCGGGTCGCAGGCCGGAGAGTCCGAACGCCTTCGTCACGATCTGCGCGATTCGGCGCCGTGTGTCGGTCGGGCTCATGGCCGTTGATCCTTGCGAGTCCGACGTCGGCTTCGAAATCTGAAGCGTGTCGACGAGGCCACCTGGCCTTTCATCACCGTCTCGATTTGCCGCAACGCATGATCGTTGTCTGCGACCGTGTTCGACACGATGCAGTCCGTCGGCGCGTAGACTCTCAGGTCCCGCATGTACGCGTCGTTGGCCGTAAACAGGACGCAGATGTTGCCGGCAATGCCCGTCAGAATGACGCGGCGCGTTCCGAGACTTCCGAGCAGCGTGTCGAGGGTCGTGTCTAAGAAGCCGGAGTGTTTGGGTTTCAGGACGAAATAGTCGCGCGCGCTGGGCCGGAGACGTTGTGACACGCGGTGGCCGGGCGAGGATCGCGCCGTGCAGTGCGCCACCGTCTGGCGAAAATCCGAGCGCCATTGCCCAAAGTTGTCGTTGACGTAGATCACCGGCACGCCCGCGACAGCGGCTCGGCGCTTCAGTGCCGCGAGACGCCGCGCCATGGGCTCCGCTTGGGCGACGAGCACGTCGGAGCCGGGGAACGCGAGATCGTTGATGACGTCGATCAGCAGCAGGGCCGTGCCGGCGACCGGCAGCGACACCGGCCGCTTCCGCCGGCTCGATCGGTTGGTAAGGGAAGGAGAAGCCGATCGTTTCATTGGGCACGCATGGACGAGTCGCCTACGATCCGGCCTTCTTAGCGGAGCCGGGTTCCGCCATCTTCCGATGTTGCTCCGCCAGCACGCCAGCCGGCGTGACATTGGCGATGGCCGACTGCAGCTTGTTCCTCCAGCCACTGACGACATCGCCATCACCGCGCATCATGGCGTCATAGCCGACGCGGGCGACATCGGCCGGATCATCCTTCTTGGATTGGCCCACCTGCGTATCCAGCATGTCCGCCCGTTCGAAGAAGTCCGTTTCGGTCGCACCCGGCATCAGACACGTCACGGTCACCCCGGAGTCCTTCAGCTCGGCGCGGAGGGCGAACGAGAATGAATCCACAAACGCCTTCGTGCCGTTATAGACGGCCTGATAGGTGC
>JAIVJN010000076.1:0-8063 GCA_020200025.1 Acidobacteriota bacterium
CTTCAACGCTCCCACCGGCGAAGCGGGCGCCACCCGAGGTGTCCTCCTACCCGAAGGGGTCCTACCCGAGGGGTCCCAACCCGAAGGGTCCCGCCGGAAGGGGTCCCACTCGAAGGGCCCCACCGCAAAGCGGTCCCTCGGGCGCCCCCGAGCGTGACATTCCGTGACAACCTAAGTCACATAATGGCAACATTTACGACGGCTACAGCCTATAATTCTCATGGGATCCATTTGCTCAGAGAACTCATCATGGGCTGGGGAAGAGCATGAAAAGACTCGGGCTGGCGAGTATCGCGGTCGCGCTCGTGAGCGCGGCGCTGATGGCTGACGACTCTCAGGCCAAGCGGAAGCCGTCGCCTGCACCGGCCCCAGAGACGACGGCGGCAGCCAAGCCAGAGACCATCGCCGCCCCTCAGGCGCCGATGCCGGCGGCTCCGAAGATGAGGGTCTCTCATTCGCCCGCAGCCGGGCTCGCACCCGAATCTCAAAGCGCGCTCGTCGCGCAGTATTGCGCGACGTGCCACAGCGACAAGGGCAAGGCCGGGGGCTTGACCCTGGCCGGCTTCGACGCCGCGACGGCCGACCGACGCGCGGAAGTCGCCGAGAAGATGATTCGCAAGCTGCGCACCGGCATGATGCCCCCGGCGGGGGCCAAGCGGCCCGAGGGCGACACGCTCTTGCAGTTGGCCACGGCGCTCGAGCGTCGAATCGATCAGGCCGCCACCATCAATCCCAATCCCGGCCGCCGCCCATTTCAGCGCCTCAACCGGGCGGAATACACCAATGCGGTCAAGGATCTGCTGGCGCTCGATCTCGACGTCTCGGCGTATCTCCCGCCCGATACGATCAGCGCCGGCTTCGACAACGTGGCCGATGTCCAGAGCTTCTCGCCGACGCTGCTCGAAGGTTACTTGAGGGCCGCCAGTCAAATCAGTCGGCTCGCCGTGGGCGATAAGAGCGCC
This sequence comes from Acidobacteriota bacterium, assembly GCA_020200025.1. Classification (GTDB taxonomy): domain Bacteria; phylum Acidobacteriota; class Vicinamibacteria; order Vicinamibacterales; family UBA2999; genus JAIVJN01. The sequence goes on from JAIVJN010000076.1 coordinate 963, forward strand.
AGCCCGACCTCGATCACCTACAAGATCGGACGCACCGCCTCGCAGATGCGCCGCGTCGAGGGTGCCCCCATGGGCACGCGCGGCGGAATCTCGACGCTGCACACGTTTCCCGCCGATGGCGAGTACGTGTTCAAGATGATGATGCACTACGAACCGCTGGGCGGTCTAGTCGGTCGCACCACCATGACGACGCACGAGATCAAAGAGCAGGTCGAAGTTTCGATCGACGGCGAGCGGGTCGCGCTGCTCGATCTCAACACGCGGATGAGCGAGACCGACCCGAAGAACGGCCTCGAGCTGTCGACGCCACCGCTGCATGTGAAAGCGGGCTCCCACCGCGTCTCCGCCGCCTTCATCGAGCGCATCGAAGGGCCGATCGACGATCTGATCATGCCGCTCGAAAATACGCTCGCGGATGTCAGCATCACGTTTGGCGTGACGATGCTGCCGCATATGCGCGATTTCAGCGTCGTGGGCCCCAATCAGGTGACCGGCGTGTCCGACACGCCAAGCCGTCGGAAAGTCTTCACCTGCCGGCCGACGAGCGCGAACGAAGAAGAAAAGTGCGCCCTCGACATCGTGCAGCGGCTGACGAACGAAGCGTTCCGCGGATCGGCGACGCCCCAGGATCTGCAGGATGCGATGCGCTTCTACGCGCAGGGTAGCGAGAAGGGCGGCTTCGAGGGCGGCATTCGCCTCGCCTTGCAGTCCATCCTGGTCAGCCCGCGCTTCCTCTTTCGCATCGAGGAGGCGCCTGCCACCGCGCGGTCGGCGCGCGTATACCGCTTGGGCGATCACGATGTCGCCTCGCGCCTCTCGTTCTTTCTGTGGGGATCGGTCCCCGATGCCGAGCTGCTGCGCGCCGCGGGCGACGGCTCGCTTCGCACCACGCTGGGGATCGAGAAGCAGGTCCGACGGATGGTGGCGGACCGTCGCTCAGAGGCGCTGGCGACGCGGTTTGCGTCACAGTGGCTTCGACTGCAGGACCTCGACAAGATCAGCCCCGACTATCTGACGTACCCACAGTTCGACGATACGTTGGCCGCCGCGATGAAGAAGGAGACCGAGCTCTTCTTCGACAGCCTGGTGCGGGAGGACCGGAGCCTGCTCGAGCTGCTGACGGCCGACTATAGCTTCGTCAACGAACGGTTGGCCAAGCACTACGGGCTCGCCAACGTCGTCGGCAACGAGTTCCGGCGCGTCTCGCTGCCCGAGTATCGCCGCGGCGTGCTGGGACATGGCAGCATCCTGACGCTCACCTCTGTCGCCGATCGCACCTCGCCGGTCATCCGCGGCAAGTGGGTGATGGAAGTGCTGCTCGGGTCGCCGCCGCCGCCACCACCGCCCAACGTCCCGTCGCTCGACGAGGTCAAGGGCACCATTGGCGGCAAGATGCTGTCGACTCGCGAGCGGATGGAAGAGCACCGCAAGAATCCGGCGTGCACGTCGTGTCACCGGGTGATCGATCCGCTCGGGCTGGCGCTCGACAATTTCGACGTCACCGGCGCCTGGCGTATCAAGGACAACGAAGTGCCGGTCGACTCCGAGGGCACTCTCTACGACGGCACGAAGATGGCGGGTCCCGCCGGGCTGCGCGCAGCGCTCTTGAAGCACTCCGACGCGGTCGTCCTCAGCTTCACCGAGAGCCTGATGACGTACGCGCTGGGCCGGCGCGTCGAACATACCGACATGCCCACGGTTCGCGCGATCGTGCGCGACGCCGCGAAGAACGATCATCGGATCTCAGCATTCATTCTGGCGATTGCCAACAGCCCGGCATTTCGCATGGCGGGCTCGGAGACGGCGACGCCGCGGCTCACCAACGACGCAAACGAATCGGCTCCGGCCGTGAACCGGCCCCGCTGCACGTATCCCGCCGCGCGATGCTCAAGGGTGTCGGTGTGACGATGGCGCTGCCGTTTCTGGAGGCGATGGTGCCCGCGCGCACGGCGTGGGCGAAGACCGCGGCGAACAAGGTCCGGTTTGTTGCCATCGAAATGGTGCACGGTTCGGCCGGGAGCACGGCGTTCGGGATCAAGAAGAACTTGTGGGCGCCCGAGCGGGTGGGTCGCGAGTTCGATCTCGCCCCCACGAGCCTGAGCACGCTCGAGCCCTTCCGCGACTACCTCACCATCGTCAGCAACACCGACGTGCGGAATGCCGAAGCGTTCACCGCCCCAGAAATCGGCGGCGATCACTTCCGATCGAGCGCGGTGTTCCTGACACAGAGCCATCCGAAGCAGACGCAAGGGTCGGACGTGCACGTCGGCACGTCGCTCGATCAATTCTTCGCGCAGAAGTTCGGGCAGGACACGCCGATCCCGTCGATGCAGTTGTGCATCGAGAACGTCGATCAGGCCGGTGGCTGTTCCTACGGATATTCCTGCGTCTACACCGACTCGATCAGTTGGGCGTCGGCGGCCGAGCCGTTACCGATGGTGCGCGATCCGCGAACGGTGTTCGATGCGCTCTTTGGGGTGGGCGCCACGACGGAAGAGCGCGCCGAGCGCCGGCTCGAGGACAAGAGCATCCTCGACTGGCTGGGCACAGCGGTCGGGCGGCTGAACCGCGAGCTCGGCACCTCGGATCGCGCGCGTCTCAGTCAGTACCTCGACGACGTCCGCGAGATCGAGCGGCGCATTCAGAAGGTGGAGGCGAGCAATACCAGCGGCGAGCCGCGCGCTTTGCCGGGTGCACCCGTGGGTGTCCCGGATTCGTTCGAACAGCACGTCAAGCTGATGTTCGATCTGCAAGCCCTCGCGTTTGCGTCGGACACGACACGCGTCTTCGCCTTCAAGCTCGGACGCGACGCCTCGAATCGCGTCTACCCGGAGAGCGGGTTCAAAGGGGCGTTCCACTCTGCGTCGCACCACCAGGAGCGCGAGGATCGCATCATCGATTACGCGAAGCTCAATCGCTATCACGTCAGCATGATTCCGTACTTCCTGGAGAAGCTGAAGAATACGCCTGACGGCGAGAGCAATCTCTTGGAGAACACGCTCGTCATGTATGGGTCGCCGATGGGCGATTCGAACCTGCACAACCACAAGCGCTGTCCGCTCTTTCTCGCCGGCCACGCGGGTGGCAGCCTGAAGGGCGGCACGCACATTCGGGCCGCCGATGGCACGCCGATGGCGAACGTGCTGCTCTCGGCCGCCCAAGCGATCGGGCTCGAGATGAACAGCCTGGGCGACAGCACGGCGGCTGTCGACCTCAATGGCGTGGCGGAGACGACGGTCTGAAAACGAGCTAGTTCAGAGTGCAAAGTGCAGAGTGCAGAGTGCAGAGTTGATTGCCGAGTGTAGAGTCCAGAGTGATCCACAACCTTGCTGCCGGTTCCTGGGTGCGCGGGGAACATTGAGCTCGAATGGTCATGACTCATCACTCTCAACCCTTCACTGCACTCTGCACTCTGAACTCGTTTGGAGAGATTTCAATGCGCAATAGACTCGTGAGCGGCGCGATGATGGGCCTCGTGGGCGCCTTCCTTGTGTCCGCGATCGTCACGGCCGCCAGCAACGCCACCGTTGCAGACGCGGCGATGAACGGCGACACCCCGGCCGTTCGCGCCTTGTTGAAGGAGGCTGCCGACGTGAACGCGGCGCAGGGCGACGGCATGACGGCGCTCCACTGGGCCGCGAGTCGAGGCGACGCCGAGCTGGCGCAGGTGCTCCTCTTCGCGGGCGCCAATGTCCGGGCCGTCACGCGGATTGGTGCGTATACGCCGGTGTTTCTCGCCGCCAAGAACGGTCGCGCCGCGGTCCTCGCGTCGCTGCTCGAGGCGGGCGCCGATGTGAAAGCAACTAGCGCTAACGGCACGACACCGCTCATGGCGGCGGCAGCAGCCGGTGACGTTCAAACGGTGACGTTGCTTCTCGACAAGGGTGCCGACGTCAACGTCGCGGAACCCGTGCGCGGCAATACTGCGGCGATGTTTGCTGCGGCGAACGATCGGCCCACCGTGATCGAGCTGCTGGTCCGCCGCGGAGCAGACCTCAAAGCCACGACCAAGGTGATCGATCTCTCGAGCCTCACGCGCGAGCGTCTCGGGTTCAATGGCGGCAACCCGCCGGTGCCCGGCCAGGAAGGCCAGCAGGGCAACAACCGTCAGCCACCCTCGGAGGCGCAACGAGCGGGGGCGCCGGAGACTCCGGCGGGACTCGCAGCCCAGGCGCCGGCGGGCGGCTCGGGCGCGGAAGCCCAACCCTCGGCGCCTCAACGACGCGCGCAAGTGGCGGGCGTCGATCGGCAGTTCCAACTGAACGAGCTCGTGGCCGCCCAGGGAGGCCTGACGCCCCTGCTCTACGCCGTGCGACAGGATCATCAACGGCCATTTCGACCTGGCGCAGACGCTGCTCGAGAAAGGGGCCGATCCCAACCTCGCCAGCGACAACGGCGCCTCGCCCCTTTACGCGGTGCTCAACGTGCAGTGGGCACCGAAGGCGCTGTATCCGCAGCCGCGCGCCTATCAGCAGCAGAAGTTGACCTATGTCGACCTGATGAAGGTGCTCCTCGAGAAGGGGGCTGAGCCGAACGTGCGTCTGAAAAAGAAGGTGTGGTACTCCGGCTATAGCTTCGATTTGTCGGGCGTCGACGAAATCGGCGCCACCGCGTTCTGGAGGGCCGCCTATGCCGCCGATGTCGAGGCCATGAAGCTGCTCACGGCTCACGGCGCCGACCCGAACATCCCGACCATGAAGCCGGCAGGCAGACCGCGCACCGGCGACGCCGACCGCGATGTGCAAGACATTTCCGGCCTGCCCCCGCTGCCGGTCGGCGGGCCCTCGGTGACGCCGCTGCAGGCGGCCTCAGGCGTGGGCTACGGAGAAGGCTTTGCGGCCAATGCTCACCGCTTCGCGCCGGTCGGCATGGTGGCTGCCGTGACGTATCTCGTCGACGAGCTGCACGCGGACGTCAACGCGGCCGACCACGAAGGAAACACGGCGTTGCACCACGCGGCGTCGCGTGGCGACACGGCGATGATTTCCTATCTCGTGTCGAAAGGCGCCAACGTCAAAGCCATCAATCGCGAGGGCAAGACCACCGCCGACATGGCGAACGGACCCGTGCAGCGCACACAGCCGTACCCCGAAGCGCTTGCCCTGCTCGAGAAGCTCGGAGCCGCCAATAATCACAAGTGCGTGTCTTGCTAGGGGGTCTCGACCCCTTCGCCAGACGTCGGCTTGCGCCCGAGCATCTTGACCAGCTCGAAGGCGAGCGGCAGCACCGACACGGCCACGATCCCTAGGACGACCAGCTCGAAGTTTTCTTTGACCACCGGGATGTTGCCGAACACGAGCCCCGCACCGACGCACGCCGCGACCCACAGAATCGCGCCGGTCACGTTGTAGAACGCGAACGAGCGGTACGGCATCTCCGCCCCCCCCGCCACGAACGGCACGAACGTGCGCACGATGGGAACGAAGCGCGCGAGCACCACAGCCTTGCCTCCGTGTTTGACGAAGAACGCATGCGCCTGTTGTACGTGCTGGCGCTTCACCCAGCGGTGGATGCCCGTCACGCGATCGTCGCCTTCCAGAAAGCGGTGGGCGACGCGCCGGCCGACGGAGTAGTTGACCGCGTCACCGGCAACGGCCGCGGCGATGAGGAGAGGCACGACGATGTAGGCGTTCAGGGCGCCGGTGGCTGCCAACGCACCGGTCGCGAAGAGCAGCGAATCGCCGGGCAGGAACGGCGTCACGATGAGCCCGGTCTCGGCGAAGATGATGGCGAACAGAATTCCGTAGACAACCGTGCCGTATTGCGCGACGAGGCTGGCAAGCATCTCATCGGCATGAAAAAGAAGATCCAGCATGCACGAGGAGTGTACCTTAAGCGCTCGGCTCCCATCGGTTGGCACGTGCACTTTGTGCGTGAACTTCCAATCGCGCACGTATGGATCGCTGCATCGTGGCGGAGTTGAGCCCCATCCGAGTCGTCGGTGATTGCGCCTGAACGAGCCGGCTCACTCGCTGCGTAACCCGACCATGGTGTGATCGCTGCGAGGAGCGGTCGGCCAAGGACAGCTGCCACGTCGACGGCTGTACTCAGGGCTGCGGACGAGCGTGCGAACCGCTTGACGGAGATCTCGCAGCATGCGAGTTGGACGGGAGTGGGGCGAGAAGGGTTGAGCCGCCGCCCGCGAGCCGCTATACGGCGACGCGATCTATTAGGATCACGGCGTGGTGTCGTCCGTGAACCTGAGCCCGGCGCTCGCTGATATCGTCCGCCCAGGCGTTCTCTGGTGGGAGGCGGCCACCGTCGTGGAGCACGAGCCCCGGCTCGATCCGCTGTTGGCGGCGGCTGAGTCGCGCGTGCGCGCCGCGCCGCCCGAGGAGACGGCCGCGGTCAGGACGATGTACAAGCGAGTGGGCCTCGATCCGACGAAGACCCGGCCGTCGAACGAGGCGCTGCTCCGGCGGGTAAGGAAGGGGCAGCCGCTGCCGCGTGTGAACGCCCTGGTCGACGTCATCAACTGGTGCTCGTTCGAGTGTCAGCTGCCCTACGGGCTCTACGACCGACGCCATATCGCGGGAGCCGTCACGCTGCGACTGGGCGCGGAGGGCGAGCAATACGACGGCATTCGAAAGGACATCGTTCACGTGGCCGGCCGGCTCACGCTCGTTGACGAGCACGGACCGTTCGGCAACCCGACATCCGACTCGGCTCGCACCATGGTGACGCCGGCGACCACCGACGCGCTGGTCGTGGTTTTCGCGCCGGCCGCGTTGACGCGGTCGCGCCTGACGCAGGTGCTCGACCTCACCGCCGCGCGCATCGGCGACATCTGCGGCGGTCGCGAGAGGCATCGGATGATGCTGTAGACGGGGTGGCGGCAGGCGGGAGATGCGGAACTCGTGCGTCTCGACGTCTCCAAACTCGGCGGCCGACACAGGCACAACCGGGCCCGTATCCAACCGACGCGAGGGCCGCGAACGCCCGACCAATGTTGTCGGACTCGAGCTTCACAACCAGGTCGATGTCCATCGTCATGCGCATGAATCCGTGCACGTTCACAGCCAGCAGCCCGTGGTGAAAGTCCCGGCGAGCACCGAGACCGGTGAGACGCCCCGCGCGCAAGGCGCGACGACTGAGAATATC
>JAIVJN010000076.1:8086-28640 GCA_020200025.1 Acidobacteriota bacterium
CTGAGCGCTCGAAATACTGCCCTTCCACTGACGGCTCTCACGACGCGGCGCTCGCTCGCTGCTCGTGGCGAAAATGGTGACGACGTAAAGTCGCGCGACTGCGCGGCGGGAAAGCGGTGCTGATCGAGTGAGCGGATGTGTGGATGACCACGCTTATACTCGGTAGGCCAACTTGCTTCTCGCCGGTCTCGCCCGAGAGCGTATCGCTGCCTTGAGACGTCTCGCTATGGTCTTCCACCTCGACACCTCCACCGCCGTCGACCTGATGCGCGAGGCGGGGCGGGGAGCTTGCGGGCCCGCTCACCAGTGCCTGGCGCAGCTTCCCACCGACGCGCTGGTGCGCATCAGCGCCTTTGCGCTCATCGAGCTGTGGGCGGGCGTCTTCCTGGCCCGCCGCAGTCAGGACGAAGAGGAGCGGCTGCGAAACGTGCCCGATTTGGCCGACGCATGGACCCCCGATCCCGAGTTTGCCCGACACGCGGGATCCCTGGTCGCCGACTCGCATCGCCGGGGCCGCGTGATGTCTTCCTTCGACGTGCTCATCGCCGCGGCCGCCACCTCAGACGGCGCGGCGTTGATCACGCGCGACCGCGACGACTTCGCGGCCGTCCCCCACCTGAAGATCGTCTCTTACCCATAGGTCGCTCCCGCACCGTTGGCGCAGCGCCCGTCAGCTCTGGGACGACGGGCACACTTCGCCCGCGGTCGGCGATGATGGCGTCAATCGCGTCCAGCGCATCCTCGCCGAGTGCCGCGGCAGGCAATTTCGCCAGGAGGCGGCCCACGGTGCGCGGTTCGCGCCGGCCGAACTGCTCCTTGATCACATCCGAGAACGAGTCCCCGAGGTTCTTCCGGCGCCGCAGCAACTCGTAGGCCTCGAGGTCGATGGTAATCGTCTTGACTGCCATGCACTTATCATGCACTTATTACGGAACTCCGTGCAACCGCGGCGAGACCGGACAGATCGACGGCCGTGCTGGCGCGCCGGCCGCTCCGCGGATAGCCAACCCACCGATGACACACGCGGGTATGCTCCTCTGTCGATTTATCGAGAAGCATCGCGCACGGTGGCCGCAAGCTCCGGAACCGGCCGACAGTCACGTCCCTCGTCGAGCGCCCACGAACACGCAGTGATGGAGAAGTAGCCCGTCGCCGTCGCTGGGTCCGTCTGGCTGCCATCGTTCGAGCCGTTGATAGGTGGCGATCTGATGTTCCGCCGCGGTCATGGCGGCCAGCGGTTCCCAGCGTTCCGCCGCCGGGATCGGGCCGGCCCGCTACTTCATCTGGGCGCGGCTGTCTGAGGACGGCAGCTTCGGGGTTGTCGCACATCGCCACGCAATCACGCGCGCGATCGAGCGGCTGTCTCGTCGATCCGGCGTCAGGCGCAAGACGCCGGATACCGCAGTCGGCAGGCGAGCAGGCTGAGGACGCGAGGCAAAGCTTAGACCGTCGGCTACGCGAAGTCTTGAACGAAAGACGGTAGGCTGAAGCATGGGCCTGGAGCGCGACTGAGGTCCTGAGCCGAAAGCTCCGAGCTGTGCGCCGTCTGCCGTCTGCATTCACTATGCATGTCACCGCGATCATCGCCGCCGCCGGACGCGGCCAGCGTCTCGGCGCCGCCCAACCGAAGCAGTTTCTCGACATCGCGGGTCGCAGCCTGCTCGAACGGAGCTTGTACGCGCTCATGGCGTCGGAGCGCATCGACGATGTCATCGTGGCGCTGCCGCGGGAGACGCTGGACTCGCCGCCGTCGTATTTGCTTCAGACAAGCAAGCCCGTGCGCCTGATCGGCGGCGGCGCACGGCGGCAGGACTCGGTGGCCCATGCCTTCGCCGCGCTCGATCCGCGGACGACGCTCGTCGTCGTACACGACGCGGCGCGACCGTTCGTCAGTGCTGCGGTCATTGCGCGCACCATCGATGCCGCACAGGCGAGCGGAGCGGCGATTGCCGCCGTCGCCATCAGCGATACGGTCAAGCAGTCGTCAGCGCCGGATGCCTCTGGGGCGCGCATCATCGAACGCACGCTGTCACGAGACCGCCTCTATCTGGCGCAGACCCCGCAAGCGTTCAGGCGCGACTTGCTGGCGCGCGCCCTCGCCGAAGGCGCCGATGCGCTCGATGCGACCGACGAGGCGATGCTGGCCGAGCGGCTCGGATTTCGGGTGCAGCTCGTCGAGGGCGATGTCGCAAATGTGAAAGTGACTTCCGCCGAGGATCTCGAACAGGCGAAAGCCAAATTGCGCGACTCGGGATCTGCGGCCATGCGCGTCGGCACCGGCTACGATCTGCATCGCCTGATTGCCGGTCGCCCGCTCATCCTGGCCGGCGTGCGAATTCCTTTCGAGATGGGACTCGACGGACACTCCGACGCCGACATCGTGTGCCACGCCGTGACCGATGCCGTGCTGGGGGCGGCGGCCCAGGGCGATATCGGCCGGTTGTTCCCCGACAGCGACGAGCGATGGAAGAATGCGGACAGCCTCGAGCTGTTGTCGATGGCCGTCGACCAGATTCGGAGAGCCGGATGGATGGTCTCGAATGTGGACGTCACCGTGGTCGCGCAGCGTCCGAAGCTGCTGCCGCACGTGGACGCGATGCGCGTGGGCCTGGCAGCCAGGCTCGGCTGCGATGCGGAGGTTGTGAGCATCAAAGGGAAGACGAATGAGGGGGTCGACAGCATCGGTCGGGGTGAGTCGATGGCCTGCCACGCCGTTGCGCTGTTGAGGCGCATCTAGACTGGCGCTCACCTGATGGCGGGCCGTGAAGGTCCGCCCTACGTACCTGCCCTACGTACCTGTTTCAAATGACCTTCGTGGCTATCCTTAGGAACAATGAGAGTCCGCTTCGCTCCCAGCCCCACCGGGCAGCTTCACGTCGGCAACGCGCGCACGGCGCTCTTCAATTGGCTGCTTGCGCGTCACGCCGGCGGCACGTTCATCTTGCGCATCGAAGATACCGACGCTGCACGATCAACGCGTGCCTCCGAGGCGGCGATCGTCGATGACCTGCGCTGGCTCGGTCTCGAGTGGGACGAGGGGGTCGAGAAAGGCGGTGCACACGGCCCGTATCGGCAGTCCGAGCGCCTGGCGATCTATCGTCAGCATGCCGAGGCGCTCCTCGCCAGCCGTCATGCGTATTACTGCTTCTGTTCGGCCGAGAAGCTCGAACGCGAGCGAAAGGCGATGCTCGATGCCGGTCTCCCGCCTCGCTACCCGGGCACGTGTCGCGACATCGAGCCGGCGAACGCCGCCGCACGCGTCAGCAGCGGCGAAGCGGCAGTGGTTCGCCTGCGCGTGCCTCTCGAGCGTGACGTCGTCTTCGACGACATGGTGCGCGGCCTCGTGTCGTTCCACACCGACGTCATCGGCGATCCGGTGCTCGTCCGCTCCGACGGCATGCCCGCCTACAACTTCGCGGTGGTCGTCGACGATGGGTTGATGGAGGTGACGCATGTGGTGCGAGGCGAGGACCACATTTCGAACACGCCGCGGCAGCTTCTGCTCTACGAAGCGTTCGGGTGGCCGCCGCCGCGGTTTGCGCACCTCGCGCTCGTCATGGGCCCAGATCACGCACCGTTGTCCAAGCGACATGGGGCCACCTCGGTGCGAGAGTTTCGCGAGAAGGGCTATTTGCCGGCTGCCCTCGCCAACTATCTCGCGCTCATCGGCTGGTCCCCCGGCGAGGGCGAGGAGCTGCTGCCGCTCGACGAGCTGGCTCGACGCTTCGACCTCGCTACGGTGGCGCACAGTGCGGGCGTGTTCGACGAAGACAAGCTGGCGTGGGCGAACCGGCACTACTTGAAGGCGAGCGATGCGTCGGCGCTCGTGGCGCTGACCCTGCCGTTCCTGCGCGAGCGCTCGATGGTGGTCGATCCCGTGTCGGACCTGGCCCGTGACTGGCTGCGCCAGGTCATTCCGCCGATGGCCGGATCGGTCGATCGGTTATCGGAGATCCCGGAACGTTTGCATACGGTGTTCACGTTCGACGCGGCGAGCGCGCTCGCCCGTGAGCCGATCCGACACGAGCTCGACCAACCCGGCGCGCGTCGGGTGGTGACGGCGCTCGGTGCCGACCTGGCCGCGTCACCGCGTCTCACCGATCGGGAGCGGTTTCGCGCGGCGGCGGCGCGGGTGAAGGAGAAGACCGGTGCCAAGGGCGGGGCCTTGTTCCATCCGATACGCGTGGTGTTGACGGGCGAAACCCAGGGCCCCGAGCTCGACTTGCTCGTCCCCGCGATCGACAGCGCCGCAGAGTTGTCGCCTGCGAGTGGACTGCAAGCCGTCACCGGTTGTCGCGAGCGCGCGGCGGCTTTCGCCAACCTCTTGAGGACCTAGCGCGGGAGCTCACGAGAACCACGAATCCGGGTTGGCTTCGTGCTCTTGGTGGCTTCGTGGCGATCCTTTCCCCATGATCATCTACGGCATCAACTCGGTGACCGAAGCGTTGCGCGCCGGGCGCGTGCGCTCGCTGACGATCGCCGATCGCGGCAGCGATCGTGTTCGGGCGCTGCTCGATTTCGCCAGCGCCCGCGGCGTGCGTATCGAGCACGTCGATCGCGCCGCGCTGGGCCGATCCCGCGGCCGGGCCGCCGCTCATCGTCGTGCTCGACGGTATCGAGGATCCGCACAACCTGGGAGCCATCCTACGCAGCGTGGATGCCGCCGGCGCGAGCGGCATCGTCAGACAGACGCGCCGTGCCGCGCCACTCGATGGAGCGGCGGCGAAGGTCTCGGCCGGCGCGGTGCATCACGTGGCCGTGGCCGACGTGGTGAATGTCGCCAGGGCGATCGAAGAGTTGAAGGCGGCCGGCGTATGGACCGTGGGGCTGGACGCAGGGGCCGACACGCCGTACTATGATGTGGATCTCACGCTACCAACGGCGCTGGTGCTGGGTGCGGAAGGCCACGGCCTGCGCCGTCTCGTGCGCGATCGATGCGATCTCGTGGTCACCATTCCCATGGCCGGCCACGTCGAGAGCCTGAATGTTTCGGTGGCCGCGGCGGTCGTGCTGTTCGAAGCCGTGCGCCAACGCCGAAGCCGGGGGAGGCGTTAGGAAGTCAGATTGCAGCGGGAAGATTGACGATTCGGGGCAATCTTCTCGAGCCGTCTGGCCAGCCGTTGGAACCCCGGAGGAGGACTGCTCTGAATCCGCCGTCGACACCCCCCGGGGCCCCTTGCGCACCTGGCATAAGACGTGCTACCATCCGGAGTTTGCATTGCTGGCGTAGCTCAGCTCGGTAGAGCAGCTGATTTGTAATCAGCCGGTCGGGGGTTCAAATCCCTCCGCCAGCTCCATCGGTCGAGCTAGCCCGCGGACGGTCGACGACACCGAGGGTACCCCTCACAGTTGAATGGCGTCAGTGGTTTGTGCCGAAGGCTCTCGGGCGCCCGACGGCACAACGGTCGTGCTGGGTGGTCCGCGCCGCCGCGGTTTCCCGGTGAGATGTGGGCAGGTGGCGGAGCGGTCAATCGCAGCAGACTGTAAATCTGCCGCCCCAGGGCTACGGAGGTTCGAATCCTCCCCTGCCCACCAACCTTCGCTCGCGCAGCGAGCGACGGTTGGCAGGTCAGTGTTGGTGCCGGCCGGCGAAAGGCAGTTGGTGAGGGGCTGTGGCGGGCTTGCCGGCCGAAGTCCCGAAGGGACGAAGGCGGGAGTAACTCGAGCTTCGGTTGGCAGGCCAGGCAATCGCGAGGTTCGGCTGGCAAGCCAGTCAATCGCGAGCTCGGTTGGCAGGCCAGGCACTGCCGGCGACGACAGACGAGTTACGGCCGGTTGACCACGACAGAGAGGCCGACTTGTCGGCCGAAGCGCCGGAGGCGCGAAGGCCGATGTAGCTCAGTTGGCAGAGCGCGTCCTTGGTAAGGACGAGGTCACCGGTTCAATCCCGGTCATCGGCTCCACGTCGCCCGCCGAAGCGCCTGCGGAGCGAAAGGCGGGCTTCGGTTGGCAAGCCATCCCGAGGCGCTTGTCCACCCTGGCCCCGCAGGGCGGAGGTGGAAGCGGAGGGGGCGGACCGGCGAGCGACGAGAGCTACGGATGGCAAGTCAAAGGTGATCGTGGCGATGACGCCCGCGCGTCGGGCGGCACAGTTAGGTCAGCAACGTTGAAAGACGCCGGCACGGGGCCGGAGGGTCAGTCCGCAACAGCGAGCGAGAGACGAGTCATGGCGAAAGAGAAATTCGATCGGTCCAAACCACACGTCAACGTCGGCACGATTGGCCACATCGACCACGGGAAGACCACGCTGACAGCGGCCCTGACGAAAGTCGCGGCCGACAAGGGGTGGGCGAAGTTCGTGCCCTACGACGAGGTCGCGAAAGCCTCCGAGTCACAGGGTCGCCGTGACGACACCAAGATTCTGACGATCGCGAGCAGCCACGTCGAGTACTCGACGGCGAATCGCCACTACGCGCACGTCGACTGCCCGGGCCACGCCGACTACATCAAGAACATGATCACGGGTGCCGCCCAGATGGACGGCGCCATCCTGGTCGTGAGCTGCGTCGACGGGCCGATGCCGCAAACGCGCGAGCACGTCCTGCTTGCCCGCCAGGTGAACGTGCCGTACCTCGTCGTCGCCCTCAACAAAGTGGATGCGGTCGATGACAGCGAGCTCGTCGATCTCGTCGAGCTCGAGGTGCGCGAGTTGCTCAAGAGCTATGGCTTCCCGGGCGACGATGTGCCGGTGGTGCGAGTCTCGGCGCTCAAGGCGCTCGAGGGCGAGGCGTCAGGGGTCGAGAGCATCATGAAGTTGATGGAGGCGCTCGACAGCTACATCCCGCTGCCGCAGCGCGAGATCGACAAGCCCTTCATGATGCCGATCGAAGACGTGTTCTCGATCTCGGGACGGGGCACGGTGGTCACCGGCCGCATCGAGCGCGGCAAGGTCAAGGTCGGCGAAGAGATCGAAATCGTCGGCTTCAAGCCGACGGAGAAGAAGGTCGTCACCGGCGTCGAGATGTTCCGCAAGCTCCTCGACGAAGGGGTGGCCGGCGACAACGTCGGCGTGCTGCTCCGGGGCGTGGAGAAGGCGGACGTCGAGCGCGGCCAAGTGTTGGCCAAGCCCGGCTCCATCAAGCCGCACACGAAATTCAAGGCCGAAGTCTACGTGCTGTCGAAGGAGGAGGGCGGGCGTCACACGCCGTTCTTCAACGGCTACCGGCCGCAATTCTATATCCGGACGACCGACGTGACCGGGACGCTTCATCTGCCGGAAGGCGTCGAGATGATCATGCCGGGCGACAACACGACGATCAATGGCGAGCTGATCAGCCCGACGGCGCTCGAGAAGGGCGCGCGCTTCGCGATTCGCGAAGGGGGCCGCACGGTCGGCGCGGGCACGGTGACGGAGATTACCGAGTAGTTATCAGCGGGTCAGTGGGCGGTTATCAACTGAACTGATCATTGAAAACTGACAACTGGCAGGAAGTGCTCCGATGAGAGACATCATTCAGATGGCGTGCGGTGAGTGCAAGCGTCGCAACTACAGCACGACGAAGAACAAGAAGAAGACGACGGAGCGGATCGAGCTGAGCAAGTTCTGTCCGTTCTGCCGCAAGCACACGCCGCACAAGGAGCAGAAATAGTCCGGGCTTAAGGCCTACGGCTCAAGGCTTAGAGATGGTGCTGATTTCTGACCCTAAGCCCTAAGCCTTGAGGGCGAGCGAAGCGAGCAGGGAATAGGCCAGTAGCTCAATTGGTAGAGCACCGGTCTCCAAAACCGGGGGTTGGGGGTTCGAGACCCTCCTGGCCTGCCAACTCCGGGCCGCCGCTGCGTACGCAGTGCTGCCGATGTGACGGACGTAGTGGGCCTGGGCCGGGACGCATGCTTGCCCCGCGACGAGGAGGCGACCGGGCTCCGGGCTCCGCTGGGGTGGTGGAACCGCAGCCGCGACTTTCTCACGCGGGTCCGCGAAGAAATGAAGCGCGTGACGTGGCCCTCGCGGAAAGAGGTCTACGCCACCACCGTGGTCGTCATCTTGACGTCGGTATTTTTCGGCTTGTATCTCTTCGGCGTCGACTTGCTGCTGAATGCGGCCGTCCAGCGCATCTTCCAACGCTTTGGTGCCGCATGACGGATGTCGCGACGAAGCACTGGTACATCGTACACACCTACTCGGGCTTCGAGAAGAAGGTGGCCGAGTCGCTTCAACAGCGTGTGCAGGCGTACGGGCTGCAAGAGGAGATCGGCGAAGTGCTCATTCCGACCGAGGACGTGGTCGAGATGCGCTCGGGGAAGAAGGTCGTTTCCTCGAAGCGCTTCTTTCCTGGCTACATCCTGGTCGAGATGAACATGACCGACAACGCGTGGCATGTCGTGAAGAACACGCCAAAGGTCACCGGGTTCGTCGGTGCGGGCGCCAAGCCGACGCCCCTGACCAAGGACGAGGTGGAGCAGATTCTCCAGCAGGTGCGGACGGCGGCTGAGAAGCCGAAGCCCAAGTACACGTTCGACAAGAGCGATCAGGTGCGCATCAACGAAGGCCCCTTCTCGGGATTCAACGGCGTCGTCGACGAAGTCAATCCCGACCGGAACACGCTGAAGGTGATGGTGACGATCTTCGGTCGCGCTACGCCCGTGGAGCTCGACTTTTTGCAGGTTGAAAAGCTTTGAACACGAAGACCACGAAGCGATAAGCAACCGGGTTGCTCTCGGGCACTCATGAGAGCAACCCGGTTGCTTCACGTCTTCGTGATCTTCGTGTTGTCTGAGACCCGCGATGGCGAAAAAAGTTCAAGCGATGGTGAAGCTGCAGATTGCCGCGGGCAAGGCCACGCCCGCGCCGCCGGTGGGCACCGCGCTCGGCCCGCACGGCGTCAATATCATGGACTTCTGCAAGGCATTCAACGCGCGCACGGCGAAGGACGAGGGGCTGATCATCCCCGTGGTCGTCACCGTCTACTCGGATCGTTCGTACACCTTCATCACCAAGACGCCGCCAGCGCCCGTGTTGCTGAAGCGTGCGGCCAACCTCGCCAAAGGCTCGGCCGAGCCCAACAAGAACAAGGTGGCGACCGTGACGCTGAAGCAAGTGGAAGAGATCGCCAGGCTGAAGATGCCCGACCTCAATTGCGGCTCGCTCGAGGCCGCCGTCAAGACCGTGGCCGGCACCGCGCGCTCGATGGGAATCGATGTCATTCAGTAATTGCGGCAATCGGCAATTGCGTTAATCCACCACTCACGCAATTGCCGAAGGCACGTGGGAGGGCCACTGACGCCCGCCAGCACCACGCCCCTCGACGATGCTCGGGGCGCCCCGAGCGCCGTCGAAGGGCCCAGGAGAATCATGAAAAAGCACGGAAAAAAATATTCTGCCGCGAGAGAGCAGGTCGAGGATCGCGCCTACGCGCTCGACGAAGCCCTGCCGCTCGTGCAGAAAGTGAAGTTCGCCAAGTTCGACGAGACGGTGGCCTTGTCGATCCGGCTCGGCGTCGATCCCAAGCACGCGGACCAGATGGTGCGCGGCACGGTCGTGTTGCCGCACGGTCTCGGGAAGTCGAAGCGCGTCCTCGTCATCGCTCCGCCCGACCGCCAGAGGGACGCACAGGACGCGGGCGCCGACGTCGTCGGCGGTGAAGAGCTGGTTGACAGAATTGCTGGCGGATGGCTCGACTTCGAGGCGGTCGTCGCGACCCCCGACATGATGCGTGTCGTCGGCAAGCTGGGCAAGGTGCTCGGTCCGCGCGGCCTGATGCCGAACCCCAAGACGGGCACGGTGACGCCGAACGTCGCGCAGGCCGTGAAAGGAGAGTATCGTGCGGGCCAAGCCGTCGGCCGCCAAAGGGAAGTATCTGCGCAGCATCACGGTCTCATCCACGATGGGCCCGGGCGTGCGCATCGACGAGTCGCGGGTCGAGGTCGCGGCGAAGCGCTAGCGCGCGGAAGCGAAGGTCATGGCAGTCACACGAGCGGACAAAGAAGCCGAGCTGCAGATGCTCGCCGGCGTCTTCAACGGCGCCGATGCCGCCATCCTGGTGGACTACAAAGGCATCAACGTGCCCCAGGTGACCGAGCTACGCGCCCAACTGCGGAAGGCGCGCGCCAGCTACAAGGTGATCAAGAACACGCTGGCGAAACGAGCGCTGGCCGGTACCGAGTTCGAATCGTTGCGCGAGCACTTCCAAGGCACGACGGCGCTGGCCTACACAGAAGACGATCCGGTCGCGTTGGCCAAGACGTTGACGACGTTCATGAAGAGCGCGCCGACGCTGCAAATCAAGGCAGCGGTGGTGCAAGGACAGGCGATCCAGCCGGCGCAGGTCACCGATCTGGCCAACACGCCCGGGCGGCCCGAGCTCTACGCCAAGCTGCTCTACGTTCTGCAGGCGCCGATGGTCAACCTGGTCAGTGTGTTGAGCGCGGTGCCGCGCGACCTGATGAGCGTGCTGGTGCAGGCGGAGAAGAAGAGGCAGGAAGGCGCGCCAGGTGCGACAGGTGACTAGGTGCTCAGGTCCTTGGGTGCCGGAGCGCGCCAGGGGCTCGGGTGCGATGGGTGCGAGAGCTGACACGATCCGCGAACAGCAGCGGCGAATCGCGAACTGAAGGAGCAGGAGAGCAATGGCCGAAGTCACTCAACAGCAGGTGGTCGATTACATCAAGCAAATCAGCGTGCTCGAGCTCTCGCAGCTCGTGAAGTCGCTCGAGTCGGAGCTCGGCGTGTCGGCCGCGGCCGCCGTGGCCGTGGCGGCCCCGGCGGCAGGTGGCGCCGCGGCTGCGGCGCCAGTGGAAGAGAAGACCGAGTTCACGGTAACCCTCACGGAAATCGGCGGCAACAAGATCAACGTGATCAAAGCCGTTCGCGAAGTGACCAGTCTCGGCCTCAAGGAAGCCAAGGACCTCGTGGAAAGCGCGCCCAAGCCGCTCAAGGAAGGTGTGACGAAGGACGAGGCCGAGGCCATCAAGAAGAAGTTCGAAGACGCCGGTGCGAAGGTGTCGGTGAGCTAGACCGCACGGCTGGCTGCGGGACGAGGGCGGGAGTCAGAAACCGGGCCCTCTCCTTCAGTTCACGTTCACCCTGCTCACTGCACGCCTGGGCCGTGTTCGAGCTCACGCGCGCAGGTGGCACGCTGAACGTTGCACTTGAACGATCAAAGACCGGATTCTGACAGCCAGGCGCAGCATGTACAGCCTTCCCACGAACGTCTACCGCGCGCGCAAGGACTTCTCGAAAATCAGAACGACGGTGCCGATCCCGAACCTCATCGAGATCCAGCGGAAGAGCTACGAGCGCTTCCTGCAGATGAACCGGCTGCCGTCCGAACGCGACGATCAGGGGCTGCAATCCGTCTTCAAGTCTGTGTTTCCGATCAGCGATTTTCGCGAGAACTCGTCGCTCGAATTCATCGACTATTCGATCGGCAACTGGGAGTGTAAGTGCGGCAAGCTGCAGGGGCTTCACCACTTACGCAAGCCGTGCAAGACCTGCGGGCACACGCTCGTCGCCGATCCGTACGGCGACAAGGACGTGCTCTGCCCCCAGTGCGGCACCGCCAACCAGGCGCGCGGCGACGTCTGCGATATTTGCGGACACACGGTGTCGCTGAAGCTGAAGTACGACGTCGACGAGTGCCAGGAGCGCGGCATGACCTACGCCGTGCCGCTCAAGGTGACGATCCGCCTCGTCGTGTGGAACAAGGATCCGGAGACGGGCGTCAAGACCATCCGCGACATCAAGGAGCAAGAGGTTTACTTCGGCGACATTCCGCTGATGACCGACAACGGGACCTTCATCATCAACGGCACCGAGCGGGTCATCGTCTCGCAGCTCCACCGCTCGCCGGGCGCCTTCTTCCATTCCGAGGACAAGACGCTCTTCATTGCCCAGATTATCCCGTATCGGGGCTCGTGGGTCGAGTTCGAGTACGACGCGAAGAACCTGCTCTACGTCCGCATCGACCGGAAGCGAAAGTTCCTCGCGTCGGTGTTCCTGCGCGCACTTGGCCTGCGCGGCGCCGACGAGATCATTCGGGCCTTCTACCAGGTAGATCGCATTCACCTGCGCGGCGACAAGCTCGAGTGGGCCGTCAGCGAGACGCTGGTCGGCCTCCGCACGAAGCGCGAGGTGAAGGCCAACGACGTATCGATCGGCGAGGGCAAGAAAATCACGCGCGCGGCCATCGAAGGGTTGCGCCGCGCCGGCGTCGACGCCATCCAGGTCTCGGATGAGGCGTTCGAGGCGGCCTATACGGCCTCCGACATCGTCGATCCCGAGACTGGCGAAGTGCTGCTCGAAGCCAACGAAGAGCTGACGCCGCGCATCATCTCAATGGCGCAGGAGAAGAACGTCGACAAGATCGAGGTGTTCTTCCCCGAGCGCGACGATGTGGGCTCGATTCTCTCGCAGACACTGAAGAAGGACACGATTCGCACGCACGAAGAGGCGCTCATCGAGATCTACCGCCGTCTGCGCCCTGGCGATCCGCCGACGCTCGACAGCTCGCGGTCGCTCTTCGAGAACATGTTCTTCAATCCGCAGAAATACGATTTCTCGCGGGTCGGCCGTCTCAAGCTGAACACCAAACTGGGACTGAAGACCCCGCTCGACGAGAAGATCCTGCACCCGCAGGACTTCTACGAGGTGATCGGGTATCTGCTCAAGCTGCGCAAGAATCCGGCAAACGTCGACGACATCGACCACCTGGGCAACCGCCGCGTGCGCTCGGTCGGCGAGCTGCTCGAGAACCAGTTTCGCATCGGGCTGGTCCGGATGGAGCGCGCCATCAAGGAGAAGATGTCGGTCTACCAGGAAATGGCGACGGCCATGCCGCACGACCTGATCAACGCGAAGCCGGTGATGGCGGCCATTCGCGAGTTCTTCGGGTCGTCGCAGCTCTCGCAGTTCATGGATCAGACCAACCCGCTGTCGGAAGTCACGCACAAGCGGCGCCTGTCGGCCCTCGGACCGGGCGGGCTGTCGCGTGAGCGCGCCGGCTTCGAGGTGCGCGACGTGCACCCGACGCACTACGGACGCATCTGTCCCATCGAGACGCCGGAAGGGCCGAACATCGGTCTCATCTCGTCGCTCTCGTGCTACGCGCGGATCAACGAGTTCGGCTTCATCGAATCGCCCTACCGCAAGGTGAAGGACGGGCACGTGATCGACTACGTGCAGGTCACCAACGCGGGCGGCCACCCCAAGTACAAGGCGGGTGACATCGTCGAGGCCGACGATCTCGTGGGTGTCGATGGCCGGGCGAAGAAGAAGGGCGTCGAGGCCGAGCCGTTCTGCTTCTACCTCTCGGCGTGGGAAGAGGACCAGTACATCATCGCGCAGGCGAGCGTCGAGGTCGACGAGAAGGGCCGCATCAAGGCCGAGCGCGTGAATGCGCGTCAGGCCGGCAACTTCATCCTCGCGCACCGCGATCAAGTGCAATTCATCGACGTCTCGCCGAAGCAGCTCGTGTCGGTCGCGGCCTCGCTGGTCCCGTTCCTCGAGAACGACGATGCGAACCGTGCGTTGATGGGATCGAACATGCAGCGCCAGGCGGTGCCGCTGCTGCGCGCCCAGGCGCCGTATGTCGGCACCGGCATGGAGTACATCACGGCGCGCGACTCGGGCGCGGTGGCCGTCGCCCGGCGCACCGGCACGGTCGACTACGTCGACAGCCAGCGCATCGTCGTGCGCGTGGAGAGCGAGGGCGAGGAGACGAGCAAGGAGATGGGGGCGGACATCTACCCCAACGCGATCCTCGTCAGCGAGAAGATGGTGAAGGAGGATTACTACACCTCGATTCACATCGAGGAGTTCGAGATCGAAGCGCGCGACACGAAGCTCGGACCGGAGGAGATCACGCGGGACATTCCAAACGTCTCCGAAGGCTATCTCCGCGATCTCGACGACAGCGGCATCATCCGCATCGGCGCCTACGTCAAGCCCGGCGACATCCTCGTCGGCAAGGTGACGCCGAAGGGCGAGACGCAATTGACGCCGGAAGAAAAGCTCCTGCGCGCGATCTTCGGCGAGAAGGCGGGCGACGTCCGCGACGCGTCGCTGATTTGCCCGCCCGGCATCGAAGGCATCATCGTCGGCGTGAAGATCTTCTCCCGCAAGGGCATCGAGAAGGATGACCGTGCGAAGGCGATCGAGCAGGAAGAGCTCGACATGATGGAGAAGAACCTGCAGGACGAGATTCGCATTCTGCACGACGAGACGAAGAAGCGCGTGGTGCAGATGGTGCAGGGCCAGACCCTGCGCGCCGACCTGTTCGACGAGTTCGGCCGCGAGCGCCTGCTGAAGCGCGCGACCGTGCTGACGCCGGAGACGATCGCCGAGGTTCCGTTCACCGTGCTGGTGCGTGCGAAGGTGCAGACCGACGACACCTCGCTCGAGCCCGACCTGCGCGCGCTCGAGGAGCGCACCGAGCGTCAGGTCGAAGTGATCAAGCAGCTCTTCGAAGAGAAGAAAGAGAAGATTCGCCGCGGCGACGAGCTGCCGCCCGGCGTGATCAAGCTCGTGAAAGTGTACGTGGCGATGAAGCGCAAGCTGTCGGTCGGCGACAAGATGGCCGGCCGCCATGGCAACAAGGGCGTCATCGCGCGCATTCTGCCCGAAGAGGACATGCCGTATCTGCCGGATGGCACCCCGGTCGAGATCGTGCTGAATCCGCTGGGCGTACCGTCGCGCATGAACGTCGGCCAGATTCTCGAGACGCATCTCGGCTGGGCGGCGCACGCGCTCGGTCTCTATTTCGCGACGCCGGTCTTCGACGGCGCCACCGAGAAGGAGATCAAGAACTGGCTGGATCAGAGCGCGCTGCCGGGAAGCGGCAAGACGCGGCTCTTCGACGGCATGACGGGCGATCCGTTCGAGCAGGACGTGACCGTGGGCTATATCTACATGCTCAAGCTGTCACACCTGGTCGACGACAAGATCCACGCGCGGTCGATCGGGCCCTACTCGCTCATCACGCAGCAGCCGCTCGGCGGCAAGGCGCAGTTCGGGGGTCAGCGGTTCGGGGAGATGGAGGTGTGGGCGCTCGAAGCCTACGGCGCGGCGCACATTCTCCAAGAGCTCCTCACGGCCAAGTCAGACGACGTGACGGGCCGGGCGAAGATCTACGAGTCGATCGTCAAGGGCGACGCGAGCTTCACACCGGGCCTCCCCGAGTCGTTCAACGTGCTCATCCGCGAGCTACAGTCGCTCTGCCTCGACGTGGAGCTCATCTCCACGAAGCGACGGCCGGAGCCGATGCCGGAAGCGGAAGCGGAAACGGTGCTGGAGGGCTGAGCATTCATGAGACCGAGCTTCACCGACAGCAAGACGGCCCTCAGGGCCGACTTCGACGCCATCCGGATCAGTCTGGCCTCGCCCGAGAAGATCGAGCAGTGGTCATTCGGCGAGGTCACCAAGCCGGAGACGATCAACTACCGGACGTTCAAGCCGGAACGAGACGGCTTGTTCTGCGCGAAGATCTTCGGGCCAATCACCGACTGGGAGTGCTTGTGCGGCAAGTACAAGCGCATGAAGCACCGCGGCGTGATCTGCGACAAATGCGGGGTCGAGGTCACGCAGGCCAAGGTGCGCCGCGAGCGCCTCGGCCACATCAAGCTGGCCACCCCGGTGAGCCACGTCTGGTTCTTCAAGGGGCTGCCGAGCCGCATCGGGCACCTGCTCGATATCTCGCTACGCGACCTCGAGCGGGTGCTCTACTTCGAGGCCTACGTCGTCACCGAGCCGGGTGACACGGAGCTGAAGTTCAAGCAACTGCTCACCGAGGAGCAGTATCGCAAGGCGCGCGAGGAGTACGGCCACACGAAGTTCAAGGCGCACATGGGCGCCGAGGCGATCAAAGAGCTGCTGCGGCGCGAGCACGTGGAGAAGCTCGCCGGCGAGCTGCGCGAGAAGATGCGCGCGGAGACGTCGGCGCAGAAGAAGCTGAAGTACGCCAAGCGGCTGAAAGTGGTGGATTCGTTCCGCCGCTCGAGCAACAAGCCCGAGTGGATGATCCTGGACGTCATCCCGGTGATTCCCCCCGAGCTGCGACCGCTCGTGCCGCTCGACGGCGGTCGGTTCGCGACCTCCGACTTGAACGACCTGTATCGGCGCGTCATCAACCGGAACAACCGGTTGAAGAAGCTGATGGAGCTGAAGGCGCCCGACGTCATCATCCGCAACGAGAAGCGCATGCTTCAGGAGGCGGTGGACGCGCTTTTCGACAACGGCCGCCGCGGCCGCGTGCTGCGCGGGGCGAACAATCGGCCGCTCAAGTCGTTGAGCGACACGCTCAAGGGCAAGCAGGGCCGGTTCCGCCAGAACTTGCTCGGCAAGCGCGTCGACTACTCGGGCCGCTCGGTCATCGTGGTCGGGCCCGAGCTGAAGCTGCACCAGTGCGGGCTGCCGAAGAAGATGGCGCTCGAGCTCTTCAAGCCGTTCATCTACAACAAGCTCGAGGAGCGGGGCCTCGTCGCGACCATCAAGCAAGCCAAGGAGATGGTCGAAAAGCAGGTGCCCGAGGTGTGGGACGTGCTCGAGGAAGTGATCCGCGAGCATCCCGTGCTGCTCAATCGCGCGCCGACGCTGCACCGACTGGGCATCCAGGCCTTCGAGCCGGTGCTCGTCGAGGGCAAGGCGATCCGCATCCATCCGCTCGTCTGCACGGCGTTCAACGCCGACTTCGACGGCGATCAGATGGCCGTGCACATTCCGCTGTCGCCGGAGGCGCAGATCGAGGCCTCCGAGCTGATGATGTCGTCGAAGAACGTCCTGTCGCCGGCCAACGGCACGCCCGTGGCGGTGCCGTCGCAGGACATCGTGCTCGGCTGTTACTACCTCACGAAGGCCAAGCCGGGCGCCAAGGGCGAGGGTCGCGCCTTCGCCACGGTGGACGACGTGGTCCTGGCGCTCGAGACGGGTGAGCTCGAGACGCTGACGCCGATTCGGCTGCGCTATACCGGCCCGTTGCAGGATCTCACCGCCGCGCGTGACGACCAGGACGTCCTCCACACCGAGGTGCAGGACGTGGCGAATCGGATCATCAACACGACGGTCGGCCGGGTGATCTTCAACCAGTCGCTGCCGAAGGGCTTCCCCTTCGTCAACGGCCTGCTCAAGAAGAAGGGTCTGCAGCAGCTCGTGCAGCGCTGCTACCTGACGTCGAACATCCAGACCACGGTCGAGATGCTCGACGCGCTCAAGCATCTCGGCTTCACCTACGCCACGCGCTCGGGCATGTCCATCGGCATCGAGGACCTGATCATCCCGCAGGAGAAGGTGGCACTCGTCGAGAAGGCGCGTGACGAGGTCATCAAGGTCGAACAGCAGTACCTCGAAGGTGCCATCACCAACGGCGAGCGCCTCAACAAGGTGATTGCCGTCTGGTCCGACGTCACCGAGAAGATCGCCGATGCGATGTTCGGTGAGATGGAGCGGCGTGACAAGGAGGGGATGTTCAACCCCGTCTACATCATGGCCGACTCGGGTGCGCGCGGCAGCAAGCAGCAGATCCGCCAGTTGGCGGGTATGCGCGGCCTGATGGCGAAGCCCTCGGGTGAGATCATCGAGACGCCCATCCGCGCGAACTTCCGCGAAGGGCTGACCGTGCTCGAGTATTTCATCTCGACGCACGGCGCGCGTAAGGGGCTGGCCGATACGGCGCTAAAGACCGCCGATTCCGGTTATCTGACGCGACGTCTCGTCGACGTGGCCCAGGACGTCATTGTCTCCGACACCGACTGCGGCACGCTCGACGGCATCGAAGCGCGGGCCATTGTCGAAAGCGGCGAGATCATCGAGCCGCTGCGTGACCGCATCATCGGCCGCGTGACGCTCGAGCGCCTCACCGACCCGATCTCGGGTGAGTTGATCGTCGATATCAACGAGGACATGGACGAAGAGAAAGCGGCGGCCGTCCAGGAATCAGGTATCGAGAAGGTGAAGATCCGCTCGGTGCTGACGTGCGCCTCGCGCCGCGGGGTGTGCGCGAAGTGCTACGGGCGCGACCTGGCCACCGGAAAAATCGTCGAAATGGGCCTGGCCGTCGGCGTCGTCGCCGCACAGTCCATTGGCGAGCCGGGCACGCAGTTGACGATGCGGACGTTCCACATCGGCGGCACGGCGTCGCGGATCTCCGAGCAGTCGACGCTCGACGCCAAGCACAAAGGCGTCGCACGGTACGACAACCTGCAGGTGCTCGAGCGGCCCAACGCGCAGGGCGGCAGCGACCTCATCGTCATGAACCGCACCGGCCATATCGTGATTCAGGACGACAAGGGCCACGACCGCGAGCGCTATCAGATCGTTTACGGCGCGCGGTTGAAGGTGCGGGACAATCAGCCAGTCGAGAACGGCCAGATTCTCGTCGAATGGGATCCGTACACGTTCTCGATCCTCACCGAGGACTCGGGTCAGATTCGATTCAAGGACATCATCGAAGGCCTCACGGTTCACGAGGCGGTCGACGAGGTCACGGGTCTGTCGCGCCTCATCATTGTCGATTCGCCGGACGAGAAGAAGCAGCCGACGGTCGAGATCAAGGGCAAGGACGGCAACGTGGTGCGGCGCTACATCATGCCGTCGAACGCGCACCTCATGGTGAGCGACGGCGAAGATGTGCACGCGGGCGACGTGCTGGCGAAGATCCCGCGCGAGACGACGAAGACGAAGGACATCACGGGCGGTCTGCCGCGCGTGGTCGAGCTCTTCGAGGCGCGCAAGCCGAAGGATCCGGCCGTGATCAGCGAGATCGACGGCACGGTGAAGTACGGCGGCGTGGTCAAGGGTCAGCGCAAGATCCTCATCGTGCCCGACGATACGAACGCCGAACCGCGGGAATACTCGATCCCGCGCGGCGTGCATGTGAACGTGCAGGAAGCCGAGCGCGTCCGCGCGGGCGATCCGCTCATGGACGGCCCGAGCAACCCGCACGACATCCTGCACGTGCTGGGCGAGAAGGAGCTGCAGAAGTACCTGGTCAACGAGATCCAGGAGGTCTACCGGCTGCAGGGCGTGAACATCAACGACAAGCACATCGAGGTGATCACGCGGCAGATGATGCGCTGGGTGCGTGTCGAGGATGTCGGCGACACCGAGTTCCTCGTGGACGAGCAGGTGGACAAGTTCCGCTTCCTCGAGGAGAACGAGCGGGTCATCTCGGCCGCCGGGCGGCCGGCGACCGCGCAGCCGTTGCTGCTCGGCATCACCAAGGCGTCGCTCTCGACCGAGTCGTTCATCTCGGCGGCATCGTTCCAGGAAACGACGCGCGTGCTCACCGAGGCGGCCATCTCCGGCAAGGTCGACTATCTACGCGGCCTGAAGGAGAACGTCACGATGGGCCGGCTGATTCCAGCCGGCACCGGGTTCTGGTGGTATCGGCACGTGCAGATTCCACCGGACGAGCCACCACCCACGCCGCCGGTCATGCAGCCGAGCGACGACGAGCTCGAGCTGGATCGCGAGATGGAGTACCTGGTGGAGCCCGAAGAGGCGCTCGACCGAGGAGCGGACATCGTCGAGTAGGCGTCGTTGGCCACGCCCCTCGACTTGGCTCGGGGAGTCCTGAGCGAAGCCGAAGGACAAAGGACACGAAGGGCGCGGGTGTTCCCCGCGCCCTTTGCCTGTCTACCCGAGGCTACTGCAGTGTTCGTGTCCGCTGGGTCGGCGCTGACCGCGTGCGACCGCTCTCGTTGATACGCACGCGACGCGCACATCCTGGTCGGACACTCAAAGCGTGCTGAACCTCAACGCGCGCACTGCGCACTGCGCGCTCCCGCGACTGCCGATCGTTTGAAGGCAAGCTCGACGTTGACCCGACCAAGGCGTCGTGGGATAATCCCACCATGGTGATAACGCTCGACGCCAAACGCCGGCTCACGGTGCCTGCAACGTTGGCGCCCGCCAAGCCTGGCGATTATTTCGATGCGCACTTCGACGTCGACGAGGACGTTCTCGTATTCCGGCGTCTAGCGCGACGCGGGAATTGGTTGGCCGTGCTGAAGGAATGTCCCGTGAGCCCGGACGACGTGCCTCCGCGCCGGCACGAGCTGGCCAAACGACGTCGGCTATGAGCTGGCTGCTCGACACCGACGTCATCTGTCAGCCCGCAAAGCGGCGGGGGGACGTCAAGGTAATTGCGTGGCTGGAGCAGGAACAGGAGCGCTGCTATACCAGTGCGGTCGTGATCGCCCAACTAGCGCTTTGGGTTCGGAGCAAAGAGGGTCGACAACGGCAGGCGCTCCAAGCATGGCTGAGCAGACTGGTTGACGCGTTACACGGGCGAATACACGGCTTCAACGTGTCAGTGGCGCACGTGTGGGCGGAGCAGGAGCATCAGCTCCAGAGGGCTGGGCATGGCATGCCCGTTGAAGACAGCTACATTGCGGCCACCGCACGGCGCCACGGTCTCACGATCGCTACAGGCAATGACCGCGACTTCCGGCGGCCCGGGATCAGGGTCTTCAATCCGTTCAAGGAGCTGGTATGACGGCCTGGCGCACGGCGCAGCCGCTACTACTCGGCATCACGAAGGCGTCGCTCTCGACCGAGTCGTTCATCTCGGTGGCGTCGCTCCAGGAGACGACGCGCGTGCTCACCGAGGCGGCCATCTCCGGCAAGGT
>JAIVJN010000077.1 GCA_020200025.1 Acidobacteriota bacterium
GGCTGCACTCGCGGTCGGCAGGCGGAACACGGGCACACGGCACCCAAGTACCTGAGCACCCAAGTACCTGAGCACCTATCGCACCTGTCGCACCCGGTCATCGCACCTGTCGCACCCGGTCATCGCACCTGTCGCACCCGGTCATCGCACCTGTTGTCAACCGACGCGTCATGCGGTGTTCACGGTGCGGCGCGCGGCGCCTGCGATCCACCTCGAACGCCGTCGAGGATAGCGCCGGCGCCAGATCGCAGCAGCGACTCCGCGAGCGCAATGCCGATGGCGGCGGCATCATCTCGCGGGCCGTGCGCGACATCCCGCACCAGACGCGACCCATCCGGGGTGATGACGACCCCCGTGATGTGTAGCGTCGCCCCGTCGATTTCCGCGAACGCACCGAGGGGCATCTGGCACCCACCTCCGAGTGCGCGGACGAGCGCCCGCTCCGCCGCAAGCGCAGCGGTCGAGGCGCGATGGTCGATGGCCTCGAGCATCGCCGCGATGTCCGGGCGATCGCTCCGAATCTCGACGGCGACGGTGCCCTGGCCGGGCGCGGGCACCGCTTGGTCGACCGGAAAGGCCCAGGTGATGCGATCGGCATGGCCGAGCCGACGAAGGCCAGCCGCGGCGAGCACGACTGCATCGTAGGCGTGCTCGTCGAGCTTGCGAAGCCGGGTATCGACATTGCCGCGCACCTCTGAAAACACGGCATCGGGAAAAAGGGTCCGGAGCTGCGCGACCCGGCGGATGCTCCCGGTGCCGATGCGCGGGCGAGGGCCGAGCGCCGTGGCAAGCTCCGATGCGTTGGCGCACGGCGTATGGTCGACGGGGAGCAGCAGCGCGTCACGCGGGTCTTCACGAGCAAGCGCCGCCGCGAGGCACAATCCCGGTGCGAGCTCGGCCGGCATGTCCTTGCTGCTGTGGACGGCGGCGTCGATGCGACCATCGAGCAACGCCTCTTCGAGCTCTTTGACGAACAGGCGTTTTACGCTCGTCTCCCGTGTGCCGTGTGCCGTGTGTCGTGTGCCGCGGACGCCGTCCAGATTCAACGTCGACCCGCCCGGTCCAAGCCCCGTTCCCGCCTCGTCGCCGGTCGTGCGGATCACGACGATCTCGGGCCGGGGGACACCTGCGCCCTCGAGCGCCGCCGCCACGGCACGAGCCTGCCACAGCGCAAGCTGACTTCCGCGCGTCCCGATTCTCACGACCGCTCGCTGTCGACGGGCGGCGGCCGGCCGGCGCTAGTCGGCCGTTGGGAGCCCGTCGTCGAGGCGTCGCTGGACACGTCTGCCGTCTCGGCCTCTCGGGCCGGTGAGGCCGTTTCCGCCTTCGCCACGGCTTCGGCGGAACCCCGTAGGTCTAGCGGAGGCTGATCGGCACCACCGCGCTGCCGATCGATATCGGGCTGGCCCAGCGCGAACAATCGACCGAGCGCGTCGGCGTACTGAGTGACGGCGTCGGGACTGTCCACGGCCTTCAGTTGCTCAGTGGGATGGAGCAGCAGCTTTTCGATGATGAGGCGGGTGATCTCGTCGATCTTGACGCGCGCCTCCGGCGACAACT
Source organism: Acidobacteriota bacterium (assembly GCA_020200025.1). GTDB lineage: Bacteria > Acidobacteriota > Vicinamibacteria > Vicinamibacterales > UBA2999 > JAIVJN01. Next base: position 1,561 of record JAIVJN010000077.1, read on the forward strand.
GGGCCAGCTTTGGTTCCAGACGCTCGAGCTCCGCCCGTCGGATCGACTCGAAGCGCTGTCGCAGCGCCACGACCGTGGGAATGGCACCGCGAGCCCGCTGCCATGCCGCAAACTTCGTCGCCTCGTCGTCGACGATACGCTCGGCCTGTGCAATCTCGGCGCCTCGTTTCTGCAGGTTCTCGCGCACGATGGCTTGCAGGTCGTCGATGTTGTAGAGAAACACTTGTTCGAGCTCGCCGACGTCGGCCGCTACGTCGCGCGGGACGGCGACATCGATCAGGAAGAGCGGACGTGTTCGACTGGCCGGGATGGCGGCCGCCACACGACGGCGATCGAGAATCGGCGTCGACGAGCCCGTGGCGGTGATGACGATGTCCGAATCGAGGAGCGCCGCCGAGAGACGGTCCCATGGCACGAACACGCCGCCGACGTCCGCGGCTAGTTGCTCCGCGGCCGCGCGCGTGCGGCTCGAGATGGCGAGGTGGGCAATCCCGTGCGACTTCAGATGGAGAGCCGTCAGCTTTCCCATCTCTCCTGCGCCGACGACGAGGACGCGTCGGCCGGTGAGGCTACCGAAAATCTTCTTGGCCAGCGCCACGGCGGCGAAGCTGACCGATACAGCCCCTTCGGCCAGGGCGGTTTCCGATCGGACACGCTTGCCGACGGCAAAGGCCGAGTGAAAGAGCTTGTTCAGCAGCGGACCCGAGCGCTGTTCCGTGCTGGCGGTGCTGTAGGCGTCTTTCACCTGGCCGAGAATCTGCGGTTCGCCGACGACGAGCGAGTCGAGCCCGGACGCCACCTTGAAGAGATGGCGCGCAGCCTCGACGTCTACGTAGCTGTAGAGGTGAGGGGCGACGAGATCAGCGGACACGCGATGGAAGTCGCACATGAATCGTGTCATGTCCTCACGCGCCGGCTCGACGTCGTCACACGCCACGTAGATTTCTGAGCGATTGCAGGTCGAGACGACGACCGCCTCGCGAGACGAGCGGCGTGCGGCAAGCTCCTTCAGCGCCGACGCGAGGCCACGACTCGAGAAGTCGAGCTTCTCGCGTAGCTCGATCGGCGCGGTCCGGTGGCTGGCGCCGATGAGCAGCAGATGCGAGCCCGACCACGGCGGCAGCGCGGTGCTCATTCGCGTGGCGCGCCGGGTTCGATGCCGGCGAAGTTATGACTCTCGGTCAGGAAGTAACTGACCGGCAGAAAGTTCAGGAGGACAATCGCGAAGCCAAGAGCCGAGAGATATGCCGACCGCCGACCGCGCCAACCGATGGCGCGTCGCGCGATCAATTGAAAGGTGTAGACCAACCACGTCAGGAGTGCGATGAAGATTTTCGGATCGGCGATCGACATGGCGCGCACGCGCGCATCGCTCGGCACGAGAGTTTGCGCCTGAACGGCCCAGAACGCGCCGGTCACGATGCCAGCGGTGAGAAACGCCCAGCCGATGAAGACGACGCGCGAATTCATCACGTCGAGCACTTGAAGCGACGGCAGGCGCACGTAGAAGAACCCGAGATGCTTGGCCTTGATCTCCTTGAATTGCAGCACATAGGTGATGCCGATCACCGCGGCCAGCCCGAAGCTCGCATACGAGAACAGCATCGACGAGACGTGCGCCCAGAAGAGAGGGCTGGCGAAAAGCGCGGAGCGCGGCTCGACACCCGCCGGCTGGAGGGCCGGCAGCAATTGCAACACGCAGACGATGGGCAGGATGAAGATCCCCAGGCCCCGTTCTTCCGTCGACGTCTCCGTATAGAGATAGGCGAGGGCCAGCAGCCACACGAAGGTCGAGATCGCCTGCGTCGTGCCGGCAAACGGCACGTGTCCCACTTCCATGGTCTGCATGCCGATGACGAACGTGTGGACCAGGGCGCCAGTCGCCAAGAGCGTGGTCGCCGCCTTCCCGGTCGCTGCGGAACGTGAGGCGAAGGCGATCGCGTACGCCGCGAGGGCGAAGATGTACAAGATGAGAGGAAGTGCGTTCATCGATCGCCAGAGCGGCTTGGGTTCATCCGGGGGGTTGGGCAGGTGACGGCAGGCTCGCAGTCAGCGGCCCCGCCGAGAAGCCTACCGGCCCAGCCCCCCAACCGGTCCCACCGCCGAATAGCCCAGACCTTCCCGAATCAGTGAGAGGTCGGCGCATAGTAGCCGCGTTTCGTGCGCGTCGTCAGATTGGGCCTGGCGACCTGCACGACGACCCGCCGCCACGCGCCGTCACGCCGACCATTCTTCGATGCATAGCCCACGGAGTATTGGCTGGACAGCTCGTCGGCGATTTGGCCGTAGACGTCTTTGAGATCTTCGGCTTTGGAGGGAAAGAACGCGCGCCCTCCCGTCTCTTGGCCGAATTGCCGCAACACGAACTCCGCCTCGCGGAAACCCTTGGCGGCGGTCGCTTCGCGTGGCTGCAGTCCGATTGTGTAGATCGCCGTCTCGGACCGTTTGGCGAGCTCGAGCACCTCTTCGTAGCTGACCAGGCTCGACGTATCTTCGCCGTCGGATAGGACGACGATCGCCTGCCGCCGCACCTCGCCGGCGCTCTTGGCGCGCATCTTGGCGAGCTCTTTGAGCGAGATGTAGATGGCGTTGTGCAGCGACGTCGAGCCGCCCGCGGCGGTCGCCCGGATCGCCCGCTCGAGTGCCCCGGCGTCGTTGGTGAAGTCGTGCGCGATCTCGACGCGGCTGTCGAAGTCGACCACCTGCATGAGATCCTGCGGCCGCATCTTGCGGACGAAGCCGATCGCGGCATCCTGCGCCACGCTCATCCGTTGCTCCATGCTGGCGCTCGTGTCGATGAGCAGCGAGAGCGCGATCGGCAGGTTGGTGCGGTTGAAGAACGTGAGGTCCTGCTTGGCACCGTCTTCGAAGATCGAGAAGTCGTCCTGTGTGAGGTCGGTGACGTAGTGATTTTGGCCGTTCACGACGGTCACGTTCAACGACACGATGTCGACACCGGCGCGAAAGACCTGCGATTGTCGCGATTGATCACGCGGCGCCGGCGGAGCTTGGCCCGTGGCGGGCGTGCTCACCAGGGCGGCCAACGCGACCACCACTCGGGCTTGGCGGCCTCTACACGAACTTTCTCTGGAGGGATCAGGGACGTCGGTCGGGCATAGACCACGCGATGCTCTGCCGTCATGATTCCCGCCAGTGCCTTCAACTGGGCTTCGTACGCCATGCTCGTCAGCACGTCGAGGCGAGCTCCTCCCGACTCGCGCGTCCCCTGATCGAGCACTGACGCACGATTGCGTGCCGCGTCGCTATTCAACGACCCGCCAGGGTTCACGAACACGACGGCGTGCAGTGTCACGCCGCTCTCACGGACGCGATCGAGCACTTGAATGTAGTGCAGCGTGCTGAACTCGATATTCTCGGTGGTCACGAGCACGACGGCCGCGCGATCCTCGTCGCGCTTCTGAAGCCCTCGTGCCGTCTCGGTGATGGCATCGAGCAGCGTCGCGCCGCTGCCGGGCACCGCGAAGAGCCGGTCCACGCCGGCCTGCAAGGCCTTCGCGTCGCTCGTGTAGTCGACGAGAATGGTCGGCCGCTCGGCGACGCCGATGAGGGCGATCGGGCCGATGCCGTCGAGGCCCTGAATGAACGCGGTCAGTCCGCGGCGGAGATCGGAAATCGTCGGCGTGGCCGCCGCACTGTTGTCGACGAGAATGGCCACCGGCATCGGCGTCGTCGCCGGCGTGACCCGGAGGACCTCGCGTCGCACGTTGTCCTCGCGGACGATGAAGTCTTCGGGTCCGAGCCCCGTGACCGGCGCCCGACTGGCTTTGTCGACGACCGAGACGTAGAGCACGCGTTCGAGCGCTTGCGCGCCAAGCAGGGCGGTGGAAACCAGGAGCAGGATGCCCCCGGCCACGAAGCGTGCCACGAATGCGCGGAGCATGGGTTCAATCCGATACCTGCCGAGGGCGCCTTCGGTCGTCAGGGAAGTATACACTTGACCCTCGATGGCCACCCGTCCGAGCACGATGAGGATGATCGGGCAATTGAGTACGGTCGGTCTGTCGTTCGTGCTGGCCTTGGTGATGGGGTTTGGGGGCGGCTACCTGCTCGACCGATGGCTCGGATCGTCGCCGTGGCTGTCGTTTCTTGGCTTCTTTCTCGGCCTCGCCGCCGGCATTCTCAACGTGTATCGGGTGATGCAGCTCGTCGGCCGCGATGCCGACGGCCTCGAGAGTTGACGTCGGCGAGCGGCGTCTGGGCCGTCCGCCGTCTGTTCACCTTCGCGGCCGTACGGCCGCCTCCGCTTGCGGCCGCCTTAGTACTGCGTTTCATAATTACGGTGACGCATCGAGGGCGGCGAGGCGCCCGGCTGGCAAGGCGCGATGACTGAGAATACTGAGCATATTTGACGAGGAGCAACGCCGCCAGGCGGGATGCCTCGCGGCCGAATGTCACCGTAATTATGAAACGCAGTACTTAGCTTCCGCGGAGGCTAATTGATGGACCCGGCATCGCTCGCGGGGCGAAGGTGGGCCGTGTACCGTACCGCCTGCCGCCTGCCGGATGCCGTGTGCCGTATATGAGTCCTGGGTGCTCCGACTTCTGGCGATCTGCGGCGTGGTCGTTGTGCTGGCGTTGGTGCTCGATGGCGGGCGTCCGCAGGTGGCGCTGGGGGTCGTCGGCGGGGCGACGCTGGCTGGCGTGAGTTACTGGGGCATCCGCGCGGGTGTTGACGGGCTGCTACGGGCGGCGGGGCCGTCGGGCGGGGCCGGCCGGCGGGCGCGGTTCGTGGCGCTAGTGAAGTTTTTCACAAGGCATGTTATACTCGCCCTCGGCGCCTACGGTATGATTGCCCGTTTGCATCTCGACCCACTCGGGATGCTGATCGGTGTCTCCGCGCTCGCACTCGGAGCTTGCAGCGTACCGTGGCGGCGGCCGATGCCGCGGCGGTGACGCATCCGAACGGCTGAGCTAGACGCGGGTCACTGCGACATACAGACCTGCTTTATCTTCGATTCGACTGTTCCCGGTGTGCGGGCTTCCGTGAACACGGTGAGGAGGCGTTTGCAGTGAGCTCACGATGGTTCGTCGTTTCCCTCATGTTCGTCTTCGCGATCCTCGGCGTCGCCTATCCGGTGCACGCTCAGGAGAGCGTCGCCTCAGCTGAGAGCGGACTCGTGCAGTGGTCGATTGTCACGGCGGGGTTCGCGCTCGCGATTGCGGCCGCGGGCGGCGCCCTGGGTCAAGGCGGAAATCCGCGGCGCCCTCATCCTCGGCCTCGTGCTCATCGAGTCGCTCGTCATCTACGTCTTGCTGGTCTCGCTGATCCTGTTCTTCTTGAAGCCGTTCGGGGGTTAACCATCTCCGATCGTCGACCTTCGACGGCCTTCGTCCATCGACCACCGTCTGCCCTCTGAGAGCTGCGGTCGAGAGCGTTATGGCATTGAATGGGTCGACGATCAGACTGTCGAGCTGGGTCTTGATGGTTCTCGAGTGAAATCTCCCGCTTCTTATGGTAAGAATGCCTCGCAGCCGATCGGTATTCTGATCCCTGCCAGCTCAGACCGGCGCAAATTCTCTGGTCGCAGGAGGTAGGGTTGTAGCGCCAGGCGCGGCGGGGAAAGTGTTCCCCTTCAGCTTCGCTCGCCGCCACGGCCACCGACTGACCAGACCTCAGCTGACTCCTGTGGGGGAGTCGTTCGCGGGAGGCCGCTACGCCGGCGGCCTCCCGTGTTTTTTGTACGCTGCACGTCTCATCCGGTAGCCACGTGAGACGGGTACGTAGGGCGGGCCTTGACGGCCCGCCCCCAACAGAAGGGGAGAAACTGTGTACGCTGATCGGATGGATCACGCCGTCACCTACGGCAGCTACCTCCGCGTCGACGACCTGCTCGATCTCCAGCGCGCGCGCTCCGAGGGTCCGGAGCACGACGAGCTGCTCTTCATCGTCATTCATCAGGTGTACGAGCTGTGGTTCAAGGAGATCCTGCACGAGATCGACTACGTCAAGCGGCTGCTCGAGGCCAACGAGTCGCATCGCGCGCAGCACACCTTGAAGCGGATCTTGACGATCCTCAAAGTCATGGTCGCCCAACTCGATATCCTCGAGACCATGACGCCGCTCGAGTTCCAGAGCTTCCGCGAGCGGCTCGACGCGGCAAGCGGATTCCAATCGGATCAATTCCGTCAGCTCGAGTTCGCGCTCGGCCGCAAGTCGACGGCCGCCATCAATCGATTCGCCCCGGGCAGTCGTGCGCGCACCGCGCTCGAGCAGCGCTACACCGACACGACGGTGTGGGATGCGTTCTTGAAATATCTGTCTCGGGAAGGCTATTCGCTGCCGGCTGCGCTGCTCGCCCGCGATACCACCGCTGCAGTCGAGCCGTCCCCCGAGCTGCAGCAGGTGCTCGTCAGCGTCTACCGCAACGATCCGAAGAATTCCGAGATCTGCGAACGTCTCGTCGACCTCGACGAGGGCATTCAAGAGTGGCGCTACCGCCACGTCAAGATGGTGGAGCGCACCATTGGTGCAAAGCCGGGCACGGGAGGCTCCTCGGGCGCCGGCTATCTACGCTCCACGCTCGGCGAGCCGCTCTTTCCCGATCTGTGGTTGATCAGGAGTCAACTGTAGAGAGACAGCAGCGAAAAACCCAAGCACGAAGTCACGAAGAGCACGAAGGATCCCGAACGATAACACGAGGCATGCTTCGAGCCATGTCCGAACTAGCCAGCCACTACTCTCGCTTTCGCGTCGGCGAGCGACTGCTGCTGACTGGCCACTCGCACCAGGCGTGGCCCGACGTGGCGTTCGAAGCGCAGCAGCGTGCGTGGCTCGACGCCGCGGAGTTGGTCGACGCGAAGTGGGCACGCGCGGCGGAGGTGGCGAGCGACGTGCGCCGCGGCTGGCGCCGGCTGTTGCAGGACGGGCGAGGCGCGATCGCTCTCGGCGTGAACACACACGAGCTCGTCACGCGCTTTCTGTCGGCGGTCCTTCCCATGTTCGGCGCAGCGAGCGCTGCGGGGCGCCCGCCTTCTCCCAGTGCCATCCGCCGTTCGCGGCTCGTCACCACCGATGGCGAGTTCCACACCATCAGGCGGCAACTCGACCGCATCGCCGAGGAGAGCACGCGTTCATTGTCGGCGGTGGTTACAAGTACTGCCAACTGGGCGAGGGAAACTGCTTCCTGCGTGTGCCAGCCGAAAGTACATTGCGGCCGGTCCTGACTGGATGGTTCAGCGAGTTTGGCGAGCTCGCCGCCGCCGGACGCGCGGGCGAGGTGCCGTATCCAACCGGCGACGAACGGTTCGCGGGCGCCACCTACGATCCAACATCTCACTACCGCGCTGCCGCGGTATTCGCGTTCCACGAACAGATGGGGCTGACGCCGCGACGCCTTCGCGAGATCAGCCAGCATCAGACGCGTCTGTTGGCGGCGGGATTCGAAGCCCTCGACATCGATCCGTCCGTGGCAAGGCTTGTGACGATGCCGCCGGAGACCAGAGCAGGCTTTGTCGCCATCCACTCTCCCCGCGCAAGTGAGCTCGTCGTCAGTCTCCGGCGCCGCGGCGAGCACACCGACGCACGGGGCGAGATGTTGCGGCTCGGTCCCGCGCCCTATCTGTCAGACGCGCAGCTCGCACAAGCGATCGAGGTGCTGGGGGGCGTGCTGAGACACTGAGGGCGAACCGGGCCGACGCGTATTGCTGGCGCCGCAACTCCCTTGGACCGCTCTCAGCGACTCGGGTTCCGCGTGGATCCATCGTTCCGAAGGCGGCGAATTCAGTGACTTGGATTTGACGCGTATGCAGTTGGTCGACATCGCCTGGAATGTGGTCCGTTTCGCCGGAATCGCGGCCTGATTCGTCGAGTGCCATCCTGTGCGGACCCTCGGCACGTCGATTGCTCCCGCTCATAATGCCCACAGGAGTGTGCTCACGTCGTGAGTTTCGAGCCATGGCTGACTAGGCAGGGCTCGTGAGCCGGCCGCAAGGTGGAGGACCTTGGCGGGCCGGGTTTCTGAGAGGGGGCCGGTGGCCCCCTTTTGTTTTTGGCCTCGCGGCTTTCGCCGCCCGGCAGGGCGCGCCTCCGGCGCGTGGACCCCGCGTACCCAGCCTCGGTGGCGGCTTCGCTGCGCTCGCCGGGGGCCCACTTCCACCGAGCCGCGAGGCGGCGAGGCCCACCGGCGGAGCCGAGCCAGGCGGCCCACGGCGCGAGCGCCGCCTATCGAGGCCCGGCAGCCGCGAGTCCCGGTCGGCGTTATCCTGTTACCCCATGTTCTCGGCGCCGCGTCTTCTCACGCTCGCCGTTATCCTCTGGACCGCCGCGATCGCGCTCGCCACGTCGGGCGCGCAGCTGCCCCTCCTCGCACAGACCTCGGGTCAGATCGCCGGCGAGTCGGCAGCCCCATCGACACTAACGTTCGATCCCGACTACATGGGATCTCGAGCCTGTGCCGAGTGCCACACCACCGAGTACGAGCAGTGGCAGCGCTCGCTCCACGTCCGCATGACGAGGCCGATTGCCGAGGCCAACGTCGTTGGCAACTTCGCCGACGGGACCCGCTTCGCCGATCACGGGCGTGCCTACGAGCTCGGCACGAAGGACGGCCGGCCGTTCGTGCGCGTCTCGGTCGGCGATCGCCCGCCCGAAACCTTCACGGTCGACTACACGCTCGGCGCCAAGCGATATCAAGGTTACTTATCGACGCTCGACGATGGCCGCATCTATGTGCTGCCTGCTTTCTGGCATGTCGAGAGTCGACGATGGATCGACTGGAAGGAGATCACGCCGATCCCCGATGGCGCCCACGATCTGCGACAGATCTGGAATGCGAACTGCTTCAACTGTCACGCCACAAACCTTGCGCAAGGCTTCGACGTCGCGGCAAAGGCGTACAAGACGACCTGGACCGAGATGGCGATCGGTTGCGAGGCATGTCATGGGCCCGGTCGGTCGCACGTCTCGATGATGGACGCGTGGAAGCGCGATCCGGCGAACAAGCCGCCCTACGACAAGCAGATCTTCTCGCCGAGCAAGGCGCCGCCGCGGCAGGTGTTCGATACCTGTTCCTATTGCCACGGCAACAAGAACAACTATTTCGTCGGATTCCGCGCCGGCGATCGCTACGAAGATTACGCGCTGCCGTTCCTCATCAGTGGCGCCATTCCCAAAGACGACCTCCAGGGCGAGTTCTGGCCTGACGGCCGACCCAACAGGTTCAATCGCCCGCAGGCCTTGATGCAAAGCGGCTGCTTCAAGGCCGGCGCCGTCGCCTGCACCAACTGCCACGTGTCGCACGGATCGGAGCATCCGTTCTCGTTGAAGGTCGACATCCAGCAGGGTCGGACCGGCGACCAGTTGTGCACGCAGTGTCATCGCAACACGGCAGGCGGCGCGGGCATTCGGCAGTCGCTCGATGGAGCCGTGCCACGCCCCTCGGAGGTGGCGTCGCGATCGGCAGATTCGCCCGAGAGCGGAACACCGTGGAGCGACGCCCAGATCGAGCGCCACACATTCCACCAGGCGTCGTCGGCGGGGAGCCGCTGTATCTCCTGTCATATGAGCGACGTGAACTGGAGACTCTTGGTCCGTCGGCGCGACCACACGTTTCAAGCACCGGTGCCTGAGATTACCGGCGCCTTCGGTGCGCCCAATTCCTGCACCACCTGCCATGACGACCGCTCGCCCGAGTGGGCGTCGCGGCAGATGGACGCGTGGTGGGGCGACGCTGCGCGACGGAAGGCCGCGCTTGCGCTAGCCGACACGATGTACCTGGCGGGATCGGGTGACCCGTCCGTCGTGCCTTCGTTGATGAAATTGAGCATCGACCGAACACAAAGCGCGATCGTGCGCGCCAGCGCCGTCGAGTACATCCGCAAGCTCGTGGCCGGCGGCGGAGGCCGGACCGCTGTGCAGAGCCAGACCTCGTTCGGCGCGTCTGACACGAACCCGCGCGAGTCCGGATCGGCGCCGACCACGGTCACACCAGAGCTGATCAACGTGATCATCGGCGCGGCCGCCGATCCGGAGCCCATGGTTCGCGCCGCGGCCGTTCAGACACTGACCATCTTCGGCCGAGAGGAGCGCGTCGTAGCGGCGACGTTGGCAAGGCTCGTCGATTCCGCGCGCGTCGTCCGGGCCAGCGCAGCGGAATCACTGCTCGCGATGGGCATCGCGCGGTTGCCCGGCCGTGCGGGTGACGCGCTCGACCGCGCCCAGGACGAGCACGTGCTCGGGCTTAGCATGTTCCCCGATGCGCCCTCGCATCACAGCGACATCGCGTCGATGCAAGCGGAACGCGGCCGTACAAAGGAAGCAGAGGCGGCGCTCGACCGAGCCGTCGCGCTCGAGCCACGGTTGACCCGGGCGTGGGTCTTGAAAGGGGTGTTGGCGGCGCAAGCGGAGCGCTTTGCCGACGCCATCGAGCTGTGGAAGAAAGCAAAGGCGATCGAGCCGGGATATCCCAACCTCGATCGCCTCATCGCCGAAGCGTCCGCGCGGCGGTGACGACGCTTGTAATTCTCTACTTCTTGAGCTGTTCCATCAGGGCTTTGGCCTGTGCTGCCTCTGGCGAGCTCGGCTCGACAGCAATCACCTTCTCCATCATCTGGATCGCGCCAGGCGTGTCGGCTTTTTGCAAGCGGCCCAGACCCAGCTTGAAGTACGGCTTCGCCCAGTTCGGATCGGCATCGACCGCCCGCTGATACCACTTCATGGCCTCGTCGGTCTCGGCCTTGGCGAACTTCACCTCGCCAAGATTGTAGAAGACCTCGCGGCTGGCGCCCGTGCCCTGGGCCGCCTCAGAGAGCGCCGCCTCGGCAGCCGGCAAGTCGCCCTTCTCGAGGTTCGTCATGCCGATCTCGATCTTGGCACGCTCGTTGTTGGGCTCGGTGTCGAGAATCTTCTTGTACGCCGCGAGCGCCAAATCGTATTCCTTCTTCATGCGGTGGGCGCGGCCTACCTGCATGTTGATCATCGTGAGCGCCGGCGTCTTCTCGAGGATGGCGTTGTAGGCGGCGATCGCCTGATCGTACTGCTGCTGGTTGAGCAGGTCTTCGGCCTTCTGCAACTCGGCCTGCAGCTCTTTCGTGTTGACGCCTGCCAGCGCTCCGGCCGGCCCGGTGGCACCCGGCACCAACGTGAGCTCGATCGGTGGATTGGGTGCGCCGATGGTGCGAACGTTCACCTGCCCGGCAGAGGGCTGGTAGTTGGGGGCCGAGCCGGTAATCTTCCAATTACCCGTGCGCAGGCCGATGATGGACCAGCGACCTTTGTCATCGGTCGTCGCGGTGAACGATGGGGGCGATGACCCGGGGTTTTCCGCGGTCACGGTTGCGCCCTTGATGGGCTGGCCCTTCTCGTCCTTGACAATTCCGCCGATTCGCCCCGTCTGCGCCACGGCCGGCACAGCGCTCGCGGCAAACGCCACGAGACAGGCAGCCGCCAGCAACTTGATTCGACTACGCATCGCTCGTTTCTCCTTGTCCGCCTGCGACCTCGACCGGAGGCCGTCGCACGGACAAAACTTCGTAAGCATATGTTAGCGTGGCCGCAGATGCGACGCCAGGAGACTTCGGCATTTTGCTCTCTCCATATAAGGCGCAGAGCTTGTTCATCAGCCTGCGGGGGCTGCATATGACGATGACGTGGGGCGGGTGGAGCGTGCCAGCTCAGGTGGCGCTGGCGGGTGTGGTCGCGGGACTCGTCGTGGTGCCCGCGGCGCAGCAGGCGCCGCCTCCCGCGGCCACCGCCACGCTCGGCGCCATCGAGATGCTGGTAGGCGAGGCCATCGCGGCGAAGCTTCTGCCCGGCGCGGTTGTGCTGGTCGGCCTCGATGACGCCGTCCTCTACGAGCAGGCGTTCGGCCAGCGCGCCGTGGCGCCGGCGCCGGAGGCGATGACGGTCGACACCGTCTTCGATCTCGCCTCGCTCACGAAGGTCGTCGCGACCACCTCGGCCGTCATGCATCTCGTCGAGCGCGGCCGTCTTCGTCTGAACGATCCGGTCGCCTCCTGGATTCCCGGCTTCGAGCGCCATGGCAAAGCTGGAATCACCGTCCGCCACCTGCTGACGCATGTATCAGGCCTCCGACCCGATGTCGATCTGGCGGAGGTGTGGGAAGGGTATGAGACCGCCATCGAGCTGGCCCGCGCCGAAGTGCCGGTGGCAGCTCCCGGCGAGCGCTTCATCTACAGCGACATCAACTTCTTCGTCCTCGGCGCCATCGTCGCGCAGGTGAGCGGCGTGCCGCTCGACGAATATGCGCGCCGCGAGATCTTCGCTCCGTTGGAGATGGCTGACACGGGCTTCAACCCTTCGCGGTCGCTGTCAAGGCGGATTGCTCCGACAGAGCGTTGTGAGCGATTGACGGGGGGGTGGCCGTGCAACGCGCCATCGGCGGCGCCGTTGCGCGGCGTGGTGCACGATCCGACCGCGCGGAGGATGGGCGGCGTGGCCGGCCATGCGGGCCTGTTCGGGACCGCGCGCGACCTTGCGCGATTCGCGCGCATGCTGCTCGGCGGTGGGCGGCTGGGAAATGCCCGAATCCTGTCGCCGCTGACGGTGGCGCGGATGACGTCGCCGGCCACGCCAGCTGGCTTGGCGAGCACCCGCGGACTCGGCTGGGACATCGACACGTCGTATTCGGCCAATCGCGGCGACCTGCTGCCGATTGGCTCGTTCGGCCATACCGGCTTCACGGGCACGTCGATCTGGATCGACCCGCGCACACGGCTCTTCGTGATCTTTCTGTCGAGCCGTCTTCATCCGGATGGCAAAGGCGATGTGACGGCGTTGCGAGGCAAAGTGGCGACGGTCGCGGCTTCGGCTGTCGATGCGCTGGAAGGTTCCGCCGCACCTTCGTCGCTGCGAATGAGCGGCACCGATTTCGGTGCTTCTGCCGATCCGCTGCGTCCCCGGGCGCCCGCACCATCGACGCCGGTGGCCACGGGCCTGGACGTCCTGGCCCAAACCGCCTTCGAGGTGTTGCGCGGACGGCGTGTGGGCCTCGTGACGAACCACACCGGCCGCAGTCGAAGCGGGGAGAGCACCATCGATCTGCTGCACGCCGCTCGGGATGTGCAGCTCGTCTCGCTGTTCAGTCCCGAGCACGGCATTCGTGGCGTGCTCGACACCGACATCTCCTTTTCCCGCGACGAGAAGACCGGGCTCCCCATTCACTCGCTCTACGGCGACACGCGTCGCCCGAGCGAGGCCATGCTGCAGGGCATCGATACGCTCGTCATCGATCTGCAGGACGTTGGCACGCGGTTTTACACCTACATGACGACGACCGCCTATCTGATGGAGGAGGCGGCGACGCGGAACATTCGTGTCGTTGTCCTCGATCGGCCGAACCCGATCGATGGGTGGCATATCGAAGGCCCTGCCGCCGATGAGGCGGCACTCGGGTTCAACGCGTATCTCGCAGCCATGCCCGTCCGTCACGGCATGACCTTGGGCGAAATCGCGCGGATCTTCAATGCCGAGCGTGCGATCGGTGCCGACCTCGTCGTCGTGCCCGCGGAACACTGGCGCCGCGACTTTTGGTTCGACCAGACGGGACTCGCGTGGGTCAACCCGTCGCCCAACATGCGCAACCTGCATCAAGCGACCCTGTACCCTGGAATCGGCGCCATCGAGTGGTCGAACATCTCGGTGGGTCGGGGCACGGATCAGCCGTTCGAGCAGGTCGGGGCGCCATGGGTCGACGGTCCACGCCTGGCTGCCACGCTCAACGCCCGATCACTCCCAGGTATTCGCGTCTACCCGGTCCAATTCACCCCCTCGTCGAGCAAATACGCCGGAGAGGCGTGTCACGGCGTGTTCCTGATGATCACCGATCGTTCGATCGTACAACCCGTGCGCCTCGGCCTCGAAGTCGCCGCCGCGTTGTGGAAAGTGCATGGCGATCGCTATCGCATGGCTGCGAAGAGACGCCGGGCCGACGGCATGGTCCGAGTGGCGCCGAACTCGATAGCCAGCCAGAGGAGCACGAGGTCGAGCACGATAGCGCCGCTCAGGAACCGGGCTCCTGCGAGGCCGACGAGCGTGGGCAAGAAGCTGATGGGAATCAACGCGGCGGTGTAGAGGACCGCCTGACGACCGGTACTGCCGCCGTCGGGCTCGAGCACCGGCAGGAGTGGAATGCCGGCACGGGCATAGTCGTCGCGATACATCCAGGCGATGGCGAGGAAGTGCGGCATCTGCCACATGAAGACGATGCCGAAGAGTACCCAGGCTTCGATCGACCAGGTCTCGGTGGCGGCGGTCCAGCCGATCACGGCCGGCAGCGCGCCGGGGACAGCGCCGACAATCGTCGAGAGCGACGTACGGGTCTTGAGCGGTGTGTAGCAAAGCACATAGCTCGCGGCCGTGAGACCAGCCACGGCCGTCGCCAGCGGATTGGTGCCGAACCAGAGCACGACGAGCCCCACGAGACAGAGCGCCGTGCCGAACCACATGGCCTCTCGCGATAGCAACCGGCGGTCGGGCAGCGGGCGCATGCGCGTGCGCCGCATCAGCGCGTCGGTCTGTTGCTCCCACACCTGGTTCAGCGCCGACGCGCCGCCGGCCACGAGCGCTGTCCCGATCACGGTATTCACCATCACCAGGAGCGGCGCGGCAGCGTCTGCGCCAAGCACATAGGCGGCGAGCGCAGTGACAACGACGAGGAAGTTGAGACGGGGTTTGGTGAGCGCCAGGAAGTCGGCGGCGCGGCTGTGAGCGTGCGCCGATACAGCCGGCACGTCAAGGGTCGGGGGCGACGAAGGCGCCGGGACAGACTTCACAGCCATCACGAGCGTTCTCTCGGCAGTCCCCAGATGTCGATGGTCTGCCGTTTGCGGTGTCCGTGCCGTGTGCCGTCCATGTTTAGATCTTGAAAGCGAAGCTCAGGGTCTTCGACTCGTTTGGCCCGATGGTCACCTGCTGCGTCTGCGTGCCCAGCTTCTCGTGCCAGGCCTCGATCGTGTACGAGCCGGGCGGCAATCCCGCGAGCGAGAACCTGCCCGAGCCGTCGCTGACCGCGTGAAAGGGGTGGTCCAGCACGCCGATGAAGGCGCTCATCCAGGCGTGCACGTCGCACTTGAACGGCACCATGATCTCGCGCGTCGTGAACGTCCGGGTCATCGTCATGCCCTGAATGGGCTGGCCCAGGTTGAACGGTTGATTGATCGCGCCATCCGCGCGTACGTTGTGCAGGAGCGGATCGCTGTTGCGAATGGCCAGGGGCTGGCCGACCTGGATACCCAGCACATGCGGCACATAGCGACACTGCTGCTGATCGAGCACGACCGGATCGGCAGGCGCGGGAAATGTCAACCGCTCGACGCCCTCTTTGACATAGATGAAGACGTTCTGCAGCGAGTTGTTCTCGCCCATGACGAGAAAATCGGTCGTCCGCTCGCTGCTGCCATTGAGCTTGGCGCACGTCGGGTCACCGTCGAGACGAATCACCGTGGCGGCGGGTGGCGTGCCCTCGAGCACGACCGTTCCCGACAGCGCGCCAGCCGTGGCAGGGTCGACGGGTGATGCGGACTTGGCAGCGTCATTGGACAACGTCTTCTCGGACGATCCGCCGCACTGAGTCGAGATCGCGGCAGCGATCAACACTGCACACGGCCACAACATGAGATAGACCGGACGATCTCTGGTCACGCACCCTCCCGAAGAAGAGGACGTTCTATTATCGCTTACGCGTGACCACCGAGGGCTTGCGCTGCCGCTGGCGACATGGCACCTGATCGAAGCAAGAGCTGCGTTCGAGGTCGAGCCGGCGTGCTCGCCGCTTCGAGCGCCACGCCCTCGAGGCTATTGCTCGGTGCCGCCGGCCTCGCGGATTTTTCGGTAGACACGATCCTCCAGCCAGTGTGCGTCCCACCATTCGACCGGGTTCACGGCTGTGCCGTCCACGAGCAGGGTGAAATGCAGATGATCGCCGCCGGCGAGCCCGGTGATGCCTGTGCGGCCAAGCTCATGGCCTTTCTCGACCGAGTCGCCTTCCTTGACAGCGAGCGTCGAGAGATGGGCGTAGAGAGATTGCACGCCGAGCCCGTGATCGATGACCACGCAGTTGCCGTAGATGCCGAGGAATGAGGCGAAGACCACTGTCCCGCGATTCGCCGCAAGGACTGGCGCATGAGCGGTCGACGCGAGGTCGAACCCGAGGTGGACCTGCCGGTCGATCTCCTTGCCCTTGAAGAAGTAGGTGCGATAGTCCGCAAACCGCGACTGCACGGCCGAGCTCCCCATCTGCGAGAACGCGTCCTTCCACAGCATGTCGGTCTGGCTCTTCTTCGCCAGCGCCTTGATGGCGTCGTTGTTCTGACGCCGCAGTTCGCCGTTGATTGTCAGGAAGCCGGCGAGTAGATCGTCGGGCGATGCCGTCGAGACAGCGAGATCCTGTGTGTTCGAGGCAATGGCTGGGACGATGCGCTCGAGAAAGCTCTGGTCGATGTCGATGCGCGACTTGGCGAACGGTCTGGGAAACACGCGGTGATCGATCGGCGTGCTCGCCTCGTTGCCGGCCGCATCGCGCGCGAAAGCGCGAACAGGCGCGTTCAACTCCTGGTCGTGGGCGAGGGCGAAGAACCCGACGTGCAGCTCCGGATCGCTCAGTCCCACACTCGACCCGGGGAAGCCGCGGAAGGCGGCCTCGCCCACCCGCACGCCCGAGGCTGAATCGCCTGGCGACACGCGGTAGACGACGAACTCGGCCCCGCCATGGTTGACGAAGTGGTGGAGCGACACGATGCCCACGCGGGGCGGCGTGAGGCGGACTTCCAGATCGCGCGTAGCGACGGTCGAGACCTGTCGCAGGCCGAACAACACCGGACGCGAAGCCGTGACGGTGACGCGGGCCGGGCCAGCCGCCAGGGCGGGCAGTGCCTTCTTGCCCATCGGGCGGGCGATGAGCAGACGATCGGGCGACTCTTGCTTGATCTCACCCGTGGCCCCGGCGACATCGAGCGAGAACACCGTCTCGCGCAGGTCTTTCTGTTCGACGACCGCGGTCAAGCTCGATAACTGTCCGCCGGGCGTCTCTACGGCCACGTCGAGCGACGCGGTCTGACCGACGAGCTTCTCCGGCGCGCGGATCTCGATCGTCGGCCCTGGTTGCCGGCCCGCCAGATAGTAGGCGACGCCGCCGACCGCCGCGGTGAGGACGATCACGAACAGGAGAAATCGGCCAAGCGCACGCATGGGGGCATGGTAACCCGCTCTTCACGCTCGGTTGCACGGACGGGCGGGCTGGCGGCGTGCGTCGAGGTCACCTCCCTTGACCGCTCTGGAAGCGGGCCGATAGAATCGGAGGCTCACTCTCGACGTGCCGGTATCGTCTAGGGGTCAGGACACGTGGTTCTCAGCCACGGGACCGGGGTTCGAATCCCCGTACCGGTACCAACTCTCCAAGCTTCAAGCAGTCAGTGACTTGTAGCGGATTCCTTGGCGGGGTCTTTCGCGTTCCGCGAAGCTCTGTTCGGTGGGGATCCTGAAAGATTCTTGAAAGTTCCGCCTTCGCGGAATCGCGCGAGACCGCTTCGGCGGACACGCTGTCCGTGGCTTCGATCTTCGGATCGAATGTCTTGCCTCCTTCCAGC
>JAIVJN010000078.1 GCA_020200025.1 Acidobacteriota bacterium
CTTCGGCAATGTGCTTGGCCATCAGGCCGACGATGGCCTGATCGGAGTCGAAGTGGACGCCGGACCAGGCTAGAAAGGGCCAGGCGCGGATGCCAATCAAGCCGGTGAGCAGCGTGGCCACGAGCCACCATTCCAGCCGACTCGACACGGAACCGTAGGATACTCGAATCGTTTGATCCGCTCCTGTTCCGACGCCCGACCGTTCGAGACGCGATCGCGATGGGCGGCTTCGACACTCGCCGTCGTCGCGGTGGGGTGGCTGGCCGTGGCAATCGGGTCGGACGTCCACGTTCCGCCGTTCTTCCCTCTCGGCGACCAGGCGATCTATCAGCCCACCGACTCCGAGGCGCGCGTCGCGATCGAGCCGATCCTGCACGCGCCGTGGCATGGCGCACGATCCATTTTCACGAGTTGGGCACTCGCGTGCGGCGTGATCGCGACGGGCCTCCTCGCCGCGCTGGCGATGAAAGCGAGTGCCGCGGCGGCATGCCTGGCGTGCGTGGCTCTTCTCGTGTCGGCGCCCTTTGCGGCCAGCGTTCGCCATGCCTCTGATCCGGTGCTCGCGGTGGTTCTCGTGTGGCTCTCGTGGGCTCTCACGTTGCGCGGGATTGGCCGCAGCGACGGCTGGTTGGTGTTCCTCGCCGCGATCGTCTGGGGAGTGTCCGTAGCGATGACATGGCTCGCGTTGATCGTCGCGCCCATCGTGCTTCTCGCGTGTGTCTCCTCGCGTCGGACACCGCGCGCGCGTGCCCTCGCCACCGCCGGAGTGTTGCTCATGGCCGGCGCCGGCTTGGGGGCTTATGCCGCACGCGTCAGTCTGCTGACCAACGCCGCATCGGACCCCGGCGCGCGAATAGGCCTCATCGACGTCTGGCGCGTGGCCTTCGGCGACCTCATTGGTCGAGGTGAATGGCGATTCGCGGCGGCCGACATCGCAGGTCTGTCTCTGCTATCGGCGGCCCTTGCAATCGCCGGGGTGACGCTGGGGCAAGCAGCCCGCTGGTGGCAACGCGGGGTCGTATTCAGCGGGGCGCTGCTGGCGGTCATCTGGCTCGAATGGCCACCGTGGAGAGCCGAGGCGCTGCAGTGGACGTCTTGGGCCTCGATGCCCCTCGTCGCGACCGGACTGACGTGGGCGGCGACACAGATGTCCCCGCCGTGGGGGATCGTCGTCAGCACCGCGCTCGCCGCCGTGCTGATCGGCGGCAATGTCGGCGCGGCGGTGCGCCCGCTTGGTGGCGGACCGCCCCGCGCGTTCGCCGTGCGCCTCGAGGCGACGCTCGACGATCTGCGCCGGAGTCGGCCGATTGCGCTCATCGCCGAGGATACGCTGGTCGACTCCGCGCTCGCGGCGTGGGCGGGGGCGCCGCGCCTGTCGCAGCATCCGGACGCGCCGGCGCGTGCTCTGGCGCGCGGCCTCGAGCCGCTCGCCGGCCCGAGCGCCCGGGCGCATCTCGAGCTGGCCGGCTACCGCTTCGAACGAGCGGCGTCGATCGACGATCCGGCGCCCTACATCCTCTCGCGCGTGGCCGAGCGCTTTCGCTGTGCGACCATCCGCAGCGACCGCTGGAGCTTGCTACCCGGGGTTGAGTATACGGGTCGGCTCGGCCTATATGTCCCTCCCGGCCTCGGCGCCAGCCTCGTGCTCATTGTCGGCGACGAGCTGCCGCTGCAGCTTGGTGCCGCGCTCGCGTCCGGACGAACACTGGCGCTCAAACAGCAAGCCTTACTGAAGGGACCAGGGTCGGGGGCGCCACCTCCCGACTACTGGTTCGACAACGGCGACCCGGCATTGGCGCCGCAGAATGTCACGCGTGTCACCTTGCCTGCGCATCCGGTGAACAGCACGATCGCCGGCCTGTTCCTCGGCCGGCGTGCGCCGCGGGTGCTCGCGCGCCTCGACGGACACCCGGACCACGATCGAGGAAGCGTCTGCGCCGCTCCGCTCGGACCTGACGCGCTCTGGGGTCGCGACGCCACGCGCGAAGTCCGTGTCGCGCTCGAAACCTCGGCGCTCTTCGGTATGGGCTGGTACGGCCTCGAGGGCGACGCGCACGATCGCTTTCGCTGGACGTCGAGCGACGCCGCGGTGCTCGTCCCGTCAGCGATAAGGAGCGCCGTTCGAGTTCGCCTCGACGCCGCGCCCGCCGCGGAGCCCGATGCGAGCGGGCCGATGCTGACCCTGCAAGTCAACGGCATGCGCGAAGCCGAGTTGTCGATGCGGCCCGGCCTCGCGTCGTACGACTGGGAGATTCCTGCGAGCCATTGGTTGCAGGGAACGAACGAACTGTTGTTCAGCCTGTCGCGCAGCGTGCGACCGTCCGACCAGGGGGCCCACGACACGCGGGTGCTCGGCATGCGCGTGCATGGGATCATGCTCACGCGACAGTAGGCTTGAAGGCTTGGGCTCGTCCGAGCGTGAAGGCCTGCAGGCTCGAAGGCCTGAGGCGTGAAGGGGCCCCAGGGCCTGAAGCCCCGGCCGCCACGCCCGCCGTGGCCGGCGCATTAAGGCCCGCCCTACTTGATGAAAAGCATCTCGCGATACGTCGGCAACGGCCAGATTTGGTGCGGCGTGAGCACTTCGATCTGATCGCCGAGCTCGCGCAGCTTGCTCATCTGCGGGACGACGGCATCACGCATGTACTTGGCGTGCGCTTCGGCCGACGAGTTACTGTGCTCCAAGGCCGTGGCGAGCTTGTCGGTCTGCGTGCGGAAGGCGTCGATGAGCTTGACGATCCGTCCCAGCAGCTTCTTCCCTTCGACGCTCGGCACACCGCCGGCCTTTGCCGCTGCCACACTCTGACCGACCTGCGTCTGATACTCGAGCCCGGCCGGCAGCACGTAGCGATTGGCCATCAGCACCATCAACTGCGCTTCGACGTTGATCGTTTTGCTGTAGGTCTCGAGGTCGACCTCGTAGCGTGCGCGCAGCTCGCGCTCCGTGAGAATCTTGAACTTCTCGAACACCTTGATGACGTCGGGCTTGACGAGCTCGGGAAGCGCGTCGACGGTATTGCGCAGATTGAGCAGGCCACGCTTGCCCGCCTCCTTTTGCCATGCGTCCGAGTAGCCATTGCCGTTGAAGATGACCCGCTTGTGCTGCTTGATCAACTTCTTGAGCAGGGCCGCGACGGCCTCTTCGAGCGGCTGGCCCTTGGACAGCATCCCTTCGAGCTCGGCTGTCATCGCGTCGAGCGAGTCGGCCACGGCGATGTTGAGACACGTCGCGGGAAAGGCGACGTTCTGATTCGACGACACCGCTCGGAACTCGAACTTGTTCCCCGTGAACGCAAAAGGCGATGTGCGGTTGCGGTCGCCGGCATCGCGAGGGAGCTTCGGCAGCGATGAGACGCCGATGTCGAGCGTGCCACCGTGCTTGGTGCGTCTTGCCGCGCCGGCGTCGATCTGCTCGAAGATGTCGGTCAGCATGTCACCGAGAAACACCGACAGAATCGCGGGCGGCGCTTCGTTGGCGCCCAGCCGATGATCGTTGCCGGCGCTGGCGATGCTCTGGCGGAGCAATCCCTGCCATTTGTCGACCGCGCGCACCACGGCCACGCAGAAGAACAGGAACTGCATGTTCTCGTGCGGCGTCTCGCCCGGGTTCAACAGGTTGTTGCCGAGGTCGTCGCCAATGCTCCAGTTCAGATGCTTCCCCGAGCCGTTGAGGCCGGCGAAGGGCTTCTCGTGCATCAAGCAGGCAAGACCAAACTTCGGCGCCACCCTTCGCAACGTCTCCATCGTCATCATCTGATGATCGGTGGCGACGTTAGCGCTCTCGAAGATGGGCGCGATCTCATACTGGCTGGGTGCCACCTCGTTGTGACGTGTCTTGACCGGCACACCGACTTTGTAGAGCTCGGCTTCGACTTCTGACATGCACGCGAGCACGCGATCGGGGATCGATCCGAAATACTGATCTTCGAGCTCTTGCCCCTTGGGTGGCCGGGCGCCGAAGAGCGTGCGGCCGGCGTTGATGAGATCGGGGCGCGCGAAATAGAAGTTGCGATCGATCAGGAAATACTCCTGCTCCGGACCGCACGTCGCCGTCGCGCGCCTGGCCGTCGACCCGAACAACTTCAGGGCGCGAACCGTCTGCGTCGACAACGCTTCCATCGAGCGGAGCAGCGGCGTCTTCTTGTCGAGTGCTTCACCCGTCCAACTGACGAACGCGGTCGGGATCACGAGAGTCACGCTGGGTCCGTTGACGTGCAGCCAGGGCGGGCTGGTCGGATCCCAGGCGGTGTAGCCGCGCGCCTCGAACGTGCTCCGCATGCCGCCGGAGGGGAAGCTCGAAGCGTCGGGCTCGCCGATGACCAGCTCCTTGCCGCTGAAGGCCGCCATCGACTGGCCGTCAGCAGTAGGCGAGTAGAACGAGTCGTGCTTTTCAGCCGTGATGCCGGTCATCGGCTGGAACCAATGCGTGTAGTGCGACGCGCCGTGCTCGATCGCCCAGTCTTTGAGCGCCGAGGCGACCGCATCGGCCGTCGACGAATCGAGGGACGTCGCGTGCGTGACCGTCGAGCGCAGTGCCTTGTAGACCGCTCGCGGCAGCCGGGTCTGCTGCATCTTGTCGTTGAACACGAGTGCGCCAAAAAGGTCCTGGACCTTGGCCGGCGTGCCCGTTTGCCGACCTTCGTTCATCGTCCACTCGCGGATGGTTTTCACTGCTTCGCCGAGCGCTGCCGATCCCATGTCCCGTGGTCCCTTTCTTGTGAGTGAGCCGTCTCTCGGCATGAGTGAGTGCTGAGGTGGGCCGAGCCAGTATGCATGCAGAGAGTGTCATATTGCAATAAAAAAGCCAAACAGACCAGAATTTCTGGCTGAATTGTGCAGGGTGAGATGACTTGTGTGCATTGTTCGCACAAAATCCTCCACTGCGGTTTGCCTCGGCCCGGATCGTCCGCCTGCGTCGGCCGGCAGGACCGATCCTTTTGTCGTCGCTCGGGACCACTCTCGTCGCTGGGACCACGCCGCCGGCGCGGTGGGGATTCCCGCGAATCCTACGCCGCGAGAGGCCACCCCACCGCACGAGGCGCGGTCTCACCGGGACCCGAAGGGCCGGGTCCCACGCGGCGAACCCGCCGCCCTAAAAGACGGGCAGCAGCGTCCGCTGCGGGCAAGTGGCCGCCGGTGGCGCGGCTGTGCCGCTCGCCAGCGCCGGATAGGCGAGTTGGGCCATCAATGCGTAACCCTGATCGTTGGGGTGGAAGCCGTCGGAAGAGAAGTTCGCGGCGCTGTAGAGGCGCGGTTCACACATCAAGTCGACGACCAGGACGCCACGGGAGGTCAGCGCATTGGAGGCATCGGCAAGGCCCACCGCGATTCGCTGCATGATGGAGCGTTCCTGCGTGGAATTGCCCGCCATGTACGGCGCCGCGCCCAGATTCGGCAGATTCAGGACGACGATGCGCGCGGCCGGGGCGCGTTGGCGGATGCGGCCGACAAACGTCGCAAGGTCCTCGGCCCACTGGCGGGTTTGCTGATCGACGAAGCCACGGACGTCCGCCCCCCCTCGCCCGGCGCGCACGGCCTCGCCGAGGACGTTGGCGTCGTTCCCTCCCGCAAAAATCGTCAGGTGTGTCGTCGCCGCCTGAAGGCGCGGCGCTTGACCGTCGGTCATGTTTCGCTCCACGGGCCGTCCGATCTGCCCGGCCAACGTCTCGACGGCAGGGCTCATCACGGCGCCCGGGACGCCGAGATTCTCGTAGCCCGTATCGCTGCGCTCGGCGCGAAGTCGCCGCAACAGCCCTTGTACGAAGCCGGTCCCGTTGGGGCAGTTCAGGTCGAACGGCGCACACGGCACGCTGCCGCCGAAACCAATTGCGTCGCTGGCGCCAAGGGCCGTGTAAAACCACGGACTGCCGGTAGGCGACGGCGTTGTCGGTGTCTCATTGTCCTTGCTGCACGCTCCGGCAGAAATCGCGCACAGCAAGCTCAACAGCAATGGAAGTCGATGCGTCATGTGCGCTACATTGTGCGGGGTTTGCCAGCTCGGTGCCTAGCGCCGGCGAAATCTTCGAAGTGTTCCTGCTCGTCGTGGCGGCAGCGGCCGCAATCGCGGCGCTGGCGCATACGGCGCCGTTTCCGTTCGTTCTCGATCACTTGTACGGTGGACGCGTGCTCTGGCGCATGCCGCACGACGGACGGCCGCCCACGGTCTATCTCACGTTTGACGATGGCCCGAATCCCGAGGTGACCCCGGGACTGCTCGACCTGTTGGCGCGCGAGCGCGTGCCGGCGACCTTCTTCCTCATCGAGCGCCACCTGACGGCTGAAACGCAGCCGATCGTCCAGCGCATGGCAGCGGAGGGCCACGCGCTGGCGCTGCACTCGCACACGCGGCATCTGATGCTGATGCGCCCCTCCGCGCTGAAGGCCCACCTCTCGTCGTTCGCCGACCGTCTGACCAGCATCACGGGAGCTCCGCCGTGTCGGGCCTTTCGACCGCACGCGGGATGGCGCGGCTCGAACATGCTTGCAGGGCTGGCGGAGATGGACTACCGATTGGTGGGGTGGGGCTGGATGCTGTGGGACTGGGACTTCTTTCGACCGCGCGACGTCGGCATCGTGCCACGTCTCGTCCGTCAGGCATCGCCTGGCGATATCGTCGTGATCCACGATGGTCATCACGAGAATCCGCGCGCCGATCGTCGTTCGGCGATCGATATCGCGGCGCGGTTGATCCCGGCGCTGCGAGCAAAAGGATTGGGGTTCGGCACCGTCTGCCCGTGACCCCGTGTGAGTACAATGCGCCTGACCGCAGCGAGCGAGCTGGCACCGAGCGAATGATCCGTCCCTGGACGCGCTTCTATCCGGAGCAGACGAGCCGCGATCTGCCTCCCATCCGCTGGCCCCACCTGCCCGCGTTCGTTCGCGAGGCGTCGGCCACCTACCGTGACCACCGGGCGTTCACCATGGCCCTGCCGAATGGTACCGACGGCAGCATCACCTACGAGGAGGTGGACCGCCTATCCGACGCCCTGGCCGTTTACCTTCGCGAGGTCGCCGGGTTCGCGGTCGGCGATCGCATCGCAATCCAGATGCCCAACTGCCTGGCCTATCCCGTGGCCGTCTTTGCATGAAGATGGTGCCGCCCGTCCGGTTCCCGCACGTGCGGTTTGCTGATGCGCTGCGGCAGGGCGCTGCGCACATGAACGGTGACGCGGACGTCCGGCAGTACGCGGAAGACCTGACGCCGGAATCGGTCGCCGCGCTGCAATACACGGGTGGAACCACGGGGGTGGCGAGAGGCGCCGTGCTGACGCATGGCAACCTGCTCGCCAACATTGCGCAAAGCCTCGAGATGTGGCGCCCCTGGCTCGAGGAGGGCCGCGAGGTGATGCTCACGGCGCTGCCGCTCTACCACATCTTCGCGTTCACGGCGAACCTGATGCTCATCTATGCCGTCGGTGGGCGCAACGTGCTGGTGCCGAGCCCCCGTCCGCCGGCCAACCTCGAAACGGTGATGACGCGTGAACCCATCACCTGGTTCACCGGGGTCAATACGCTCTTTGCCGCGCTGATGCAGGAACCGTGGTTTCAAGCGAAGAAGGATTGGCGGCTTCGCGGGACTGTGGCCGGCGGGATGGCGCTCGTGCCCGCGGTGGGCGATCGTTGGGAGCAGATGACGGGCACGCCGATGTATCAAGGCTACGGGCTGACGGAAACCTCGCCGGTCGCGACGCTCAATCCGTTTCACCGCGCCAAACGAGCCTCGATCGGGGTCCCGGTTCCCGGCACCGACGTGAAGATCGTCGATGACTCCGGCGCGCACGTGCCGACCGGTCAGCCGGGAGAGCTCCTCATCCGCGGCCCCCAAGTGATGCGCGGCTACTGGGAACGACCCGACGAGACCGCGCGCGTCCTCGAGAACGGGTGGCTCTCGACGGGCGATGTTGCGGTGATGGACGAGGACGGCTATCTGGCGATCGTCGATCGCAAGAAGGACATGATCCTCGTGAGCGGTTTCAACGTCTATCCGAACGAGGTCGAAGCGGTGCTCGCCACCTGTCGGGGGTTGACCGAGGCGGCGGTCGTCGGAGGTCCCGACGACCAGACCGGGGAAGCCGTCTACGCCTACGTCGTGCGTAGCGATGCCACCCTGACGGCCGACACGATTCGGCAGCACTGTCGCGCATCCCTCACCAACTATAAGGTCCCGAAACAGATCATTTTTCGCGACGATCTTCCCAAGTCGCCGGTTGGGAAGGTGCTGCGCAAGGACCTGCGCGACCTCGCGGTAAAGGGCACGTGACCCGCCCTCTCCCAACCAGGTTGCTCTCATGAGGCCAACCAGGTTGCTCTCATGAGGCCTGGCGCTCGTGAGGCCAACCAGGTTGCCCTCGCGAAGCCAACCAGGTTGGCTTCTAGGTTCCTATGGATCCGATTTGCCACACGCTCGCCGGCGCCGCCATCGGCGAAGCCGGGCTCAAGTATCGCACCGCGCTCGG
>JAIVJN010000305.1:0-2965 GCA_020200025.1 Acidobacteriota bacterium
GGGCTTGTCCATCCGCCTCTCCGGCGCCGGTGTGCATTCGACTACTTGTAGCGGACGCCGCCTTTCACGACGATCGCCACACGCTTCATGGCCGCCATGTTCTGCAACGGGTTGCCCGCGACCACGATGACGTCGGCGAGCTTCCCCTTTTCGATGGTGCCCAGATCCTTCAGGAGGCCGAGCGCCTCGGCGCCGTTGCGCGTCGAGGCCTCGATGGCCTGCATCGGCGTCATCCCCATCTCGACCATGTACATCATCTCGTTGGCGTTCGGGTCTTCCTGCTGAAAGTTCAGGAACGATCCGGTGTCGGTGCCCATCGCGAACTTCGCGCCCGCCTTGATGAAGCGGCGCATGTTCTCCTTCGAAGTGTGCAACTGCTGCTGTTGCTGCGCCACCGATGGCCCCCGTCCGGTGGTCGTCATGTTCTCCGGCGCATTACCTGTTCCCGGCTTGACCTCGGGAAAGTCCGGAGGGCGGGCGACGTCGTAAATCGGCAGCCCGCGCTCGTTCGGCGTTCGAAGGTTCTGCAGCATGGTGTCGCGGTATTGCATCAGGATGCGATGCTCGCGCGGATCCATCGACATCGTGTACAAGGTCTCGTCGAAGCGGTGTGGGTCGGCGGCACGCGGCGCGCCGACAATCATCACCGTCAGCAGCGTGTCGACGATCACGCCCTTCTTCACGAACCCCTGGATGATCTCCATGTCGATGAGCTCGTGCCCGTAGAACGGGTGCTCGAGCGTATCGACGTCGAAGGCCAGCATGCGTCGCAGCCCGTCGTTGTGCCCGCCGGCATGCACATCGACGATCTTGCCCGACTTGTGCGCCTTGTCGATCATGAAGCGCAGCTCTTCGTCGCTGAAGTCATTGCGGCCGTCCCACCGGTCGTTCGCCATGTACAGCTTCCAGTAGTTGAACTCGGGACCGACATAGGCGTCGGTGTCGCGCTTCACGTCCGCGATGACGTTGTAGGCAAACTCGTTGCGCATCCACGACACCGCATCGGAAGGGGTACCACGCTCCTTGACGTATCCGTCGAAATGCTCGTCGCTCATGAAGAGCGCGCCGCCCAGGAAGACGCGCGGGCCCGGCAGCTCGCCGCGATCGATCGCCTGCTTCACAAGCAGGATCTGCTTGGCCGGACCGCTCGTCTGGCGCAGGCTCGTGATGCCCTGCATCAGATAGACCCAGGCGCGGCGCGGCTGCTGGGCCCAGTTGTGCTCCCAGCGCGCCTTGACGTCCGCCAGCGGCAGATTGGCGGTCGGCGCCGGATACATCGGGTTGAGCTGGATGTGCTGGTTCGAGTTGATCAGCCCGGGCATGACTGTCATCCCGGTCGCGTCGATGATCTCAGCCCCCGCGGGCACCTTCACCTGCTCCATGGGACCGACGTCGACGATGCGCTCGCCGGTGATCACGATGGTGTGATCCTGTTTGGGCGGACCGCCGGTGGCGTCGATCAGCAGGGCTCCGACGATGGCGATCGGCCGGTCCGGGCGATACGGCGCCGGCTGCGCCCCCTGGGTTCCTGCGAGCGTCGTCCCCACGATCGCGACCGTTCCGAGCGTAAGTACCCAGCGTGCCGTGTGCCACATCCTGATTCCCTCGGCGCGCAATCGCGCGTCGGCGCACGCCGATCGATCTATCGCGCAGATTCGTTCAAGTTTGAACGATACGGGTGGCAACGATATGGACATCGGTCGCGCTCTGTCAAGCGCTCGGATCGACGTTCCGCGTCTCGGCCGGGAGGCCGAAACGCCGCGATCGCTCGCGGGCCCCCACGAACGAATGATGCCGATGGATTTCGCTCGCGCGGCGATTTCTGCCTGTGGTATAAGCGGGCTCTCGAATGGTTGAAACATAAACTATCTGGTCCAGGACGCACCGCGCACCGCCACCCCCGCGGCGGGCGCCTGACTGCGTGGAGGCTTGTATGGACGCCCTCGTGAAGCCGGATCGAATCGCGGTCGTCATGGCCTGCCTGTGCGCAGTCCTCTCTGCGCCACACAACGCTCGAGAACATCCCCGCCAAGCGCGACTTCACGCAGTTCCTCAACCTGATGCCCGGTGTCACCGATGCCCGCTACGACTTCTCGCCGATCAACAACGTCCATGGATCGAGCTCGCGCCAGAGCGTCTACAGCCTCGACGGCGTGAACACCGACGACCCGAACACCAACGCGACGTCGGTGATGCTGCCGCCCGACGCATTCCAGGAAGTGCAGGTGACGACTGCTGGCATCACCGCGGAGTTCGGCGACGCCAGCGGCGCCGTCTTCAACTTCGTCACCAAGTCCGGGGGCAACGCGGTCCGGGGCGGAACCGCCGGCTACCTGCAGAACGACGACCTGCAATCGAACAACGTCTCGGCCGCACGCCAGAGCGAGGGTGTCGGGGCGGGCGCGGGCATGGATCACCTGTACGACGCGACCGTCTTCCTCGGCGGGCCGATCAAGAAAGACCGCATCTGGTTCTTCGAGAACTTTCGCTACCTCAATCAGGACGAGATCCGATCCGACTTCTCCGCGCCGCTCACCACGCGCGACACGATGAACTTCGTCAAAGTGACCGCGCAGGTGAATCAGGCGAACAAGCTCGAGTTCGGCTTCTACTACCGGAACTTCTCGAACTTTCCTTATACCGCCGTCGCGTCGTACACCAACAGCGGCGATCCGCGCACCTGGATCGACGTGCAGAAGAAGAACTACATCTATGTCCCGCGCTGGACCGCGGTCGTCGGCAACTCGAGCGTGCTCGAAGTGCGCGGCAGCTCCAACACGTTCGCGCTCCTCGCCGCCGACCCGAACAACGTGGGCGATCCGGCCTACGTCGACGTCGCGACCGGTATCATCACGGGCGGTAGCGATCAGCTCTTCGGCGACAACCGCCGCAACCGCCACCAGGTGAAGGCCGACATGAGCCATTACGCCGACGACCTGCCCGGCGGGGCCCACAACTTCAAGTT